>JANPJI010000167.1:0-3686 GCA_031425425.1 Rubricoccaceae bacterium | reverse complement strand
GCCGCCCGCGCGACAGACGTCGCGGGGGCGGCGTCGTGTCAGGCTGCCAGGGCGGCGTCGCGAAGGCGTTCGGCGACCGCGAGAAACGACTCGACCGTCTCCGGGAGCGACGCGACCATGACGACGTGCATTTCCCAGGCGGGAAAGAGCCGCTCACCGCCTGTGTGGGCCGCGAGGGCGTCGCCCGAGGCAATCTCGACTGTGTCGCCGTGACGCGTGTCGGCCCGAATGTGCGCGTAGAGGTCGCGGATCGTCTCCTCCTCGCCCTCAATCCACTGCACAAAGCCCAGCGGGCACGCCGCGCCGCGCGGATCGCTCTCGTCCGTCGCCGACGAGGCACACAGCAGGACGCCCGTCACACCCCACAGGCCGTTGCGCGCGCGCGCCGCGTCGCGGATGGCGTCGTAGTCGGCCTCGGCGAGCCCGCAGGTCGCGGTCGAGCGGTAGAGAAGAGCGTACATCAGGTGCGCAAGATGCGGAGTGAGCGAACATACAAACCGTGTGCCCTTGGAGTGTCACGGTGCGCGCACGAGTTCCGCCTCGGCGTCGGTCTCGGGAGCGCGTTGCCGCAGGGGCCTGTACCGCCGTCCGTCTCGTGGCGGGGCGCGTGCTAGCTTTGGCGGTGGTCCGTCCGGACCGACCGGCCTTCCCGTTCTGCCCTGCTGCCCGATGCGCCCGCTCACGACCGCTGCTCTCCTCACGCTTGTCCTCTGTGCCGGCCCGGCCCTCGCCCAGACGGCCGCGCTCGACACCGTCACGGCCCGCCCCCTCGACGGCGGCAAGATGTGGCTCTTCGAGGAACCCCCGACCGACTACCTCGCCGCGACCTACGGCTTCCGCCCCGACGCGGCGTGGTACGAGCGCGCGCGCCTCGCCTCGCTTCGGATGCCCGGCTGCTCGGCCTCGTTCGTGTCGCCCCACGGGCTCGTCGCGACGAATCACCACTGCGCCGAGGGCGCGGTCGTGGCCGCGGACCGCGGCGGCGAGGGCCTGCTGGACAACGGCTTCTTCGCCCGCACGCTGGCCGAGGAGCGCCGCGCGCCGGACATGACGATGGACCAGCTCGTCGCCACCGAGGACGTCACGGCCGAGATGAGCGCTGCGGCCGACGGGGCGGCGACGGCCGAGGCGCGCACGGCGGCGCTCGAAGCGGCCACGGCCGCCGTGACCGCGCGCCTGCTCGCCGCGCGCGGCGTCGACAACCCCGAGGATCCCGCTGCGCCGTTCGTGGTCCAGGTCGTGGGCCTGTACGACGGCGGGCGCTACTCGGCGTACACGTTCCGGCGCTACCGTGACGTGCGCCTCGTGATGGCCCCCGAGATCCGCCTCGGCGCCTTCGGCGGCGACTACGACAACTTTACCTATCCCCGGTACGCGGCAGACTTCGCCTTTCTGCGCGTCTACGGCGACGATGGCCGGCCGCTTGCCTCGCCCCACTACTTCCCGCTCTCGACCGGCGGCGTCGCCCGCGACAGCGTCGTGTTCGTCGTCGGCAACCCCGGCTCGACGGGCCGCGGGCTGACCGTCGCCGAGCTGGAGTCGCTGCGGGACATCGAGCTTCCCGCCACCATCCGGTTCGTGGACAGCCGCGTCGACGCGCTCGTGCGCTACCTCGCCTCGGGCACGGCCGAGAACCCGGACGCCGTGCGGGCGCAGATCCAGAGCCTCCGCAACGGCCAGAAGGCGTACCACGGCCGTCTCCGCGGCCTCCAGGACCCCGTCATCATCGCGCGCCGCCGCGCGGCCGAGCGCGACTTCCGCACGGCCAGCGCCGCGGCGGGCGCGCTCATCGACCAGCAGGCCGCCCTCCAGGCCGAGCGCCGCACGACGGCCCGCCAGGCGGCGGCCTTCTCGACGCTCTTCAACCGCCGCTACGGCTCGGCCACGCTCCGCCGCGCGCTCCTCGTCGCGAGGGGGCAGGCGACAGAGGCGACGGCCGTCGCGAGCCCGCCGGCCGCGCTCGCACGGGCCTACCTCGCCGCCGAGCTGGCCCAGCTCCGCGACTACTTCGCCGGCACGCCCGGGGCGACGCCCGACGACCTGCCGAAGGTGTTCCAGTCGGGCGGGACGCCCGCGGAGACGGCGGCGCGCCTGCTCGAAACGTCCGCCACGGCGCGGGCCGAGACGGCGGCGGGCGCGGCGGCGGACGACGAAGCCGTCGCGCTCGTCGCCCGGCTGCTGCCCGACCTCGCGGCGTACCAGCAGGCCGAGGCGGGCCTCGACGCGCGCGAGACGGAGGTCCGCCGGGGCCTCGGCCGCGCGCGCTTCGCCGCCTTCGGCGCGGCCGTCCCGCCCGACGCCACGTTCTCGCTCCGCTTCACCGACGGCGTCGTGCAGGGCTACGACTACAACGGCACCGAGGCGCCGCCCGTCACGACCCTCTTCGGCATCTTCGACCGCTACCACAGCTTCTGCGAGGCCGGTGCGGGCGCGCCCGTCGTGACCGGTCCGGACGGGCAGGCGGCGTGCGACTGGCAGCTCCCACAGCGCTGGCTCGACGCCGAGCGCCGCCTCGACCTCGCGACGCCCGTCAACTTCACCTCGACGTCGGACACGATCGGGGGCAACTCGGGCTCGCCGGTCGTCAACCGCCGCCTCGAACTCGTCGGGCTCAACTTCGACCGCACCATCGAGGGGCTCGTGCGGGACTACCTCTACGCGCCCGAGCGCGGCCGCAACGTGATGGTGGACGCCCGGTTCGTTCTCGAAGCGCTCCGCGAGGTGTACCGCCTCGACGGGCTCGCGACCGAGCTCACGCGCGGCACGCTCCGCCGCTAGCGACGGTGTTTGTGCGTGCGGCTACTCCTCTGCACCGCCGGTCGGTGGCTCGGGCCGTTGAAGCCGGAGCTGCCACCCGAACGAGACGCCGACCGTCGACGCGCGGAATTGCCGCGGCCAGCCGGGCGGGAGCGGGCTCCCGCTCCACACGACGCCGTCGAACGAGCGCCGCTGCACGCCCACCTCGGCGTAGAGACCTGACAGCGGCCCGTTGACGACCGCCGCGCCGGCCGTACCGGAGAGCTCGTACGCCTCGGCCGTCAGCTCCCGGGCGGTCCCGTCGGGGAGGTATCCGGCCGCGTTCCACATCTCGGCCAGCCCGAACCCGATCCCGATGTACGGCACGACGGTCCGGTCGGGCCGCGTCGCCGTCGAGGCGTAGACCGAGATGCGCGGCAGCGTCCGGATGGAGCCGTTCAGGTCGAGCGAGGGCTCGGACGCCTCGAAGCCTCTCAGGACGCTCGTCCCGAGGCCGAGTTCGAACTCGAAGCCATCCGGCGACGGCAGCTCCAGCAGCGTCTCGATGCCCAGCCCAGACACGAGCCCGTGGTTGCCCTGGATGTCGTCTTCGCCGATGAGCGCCCCGCCCTGCCCGTAGAACGCGATCGAGCTGACGGACCCGAACAGGCCGGAGAACATGTCGAAGACCTGCGCCCCGGCCGGGTGCGCGGTTCCAAGGGCGAGCATGACGCCGAGGAGGCGCACGGGGCGCGGCACGGGGAGACGCATGGGGTGGAATGAAGACCGACCCCAAACCTACGCAACCGGTCCGATTCCAGCGCTCTGCGGCCCTATTCGACCTCGGGGCGGAGGCCGGGGATGGGCGCGAAGGACTGCGACGGGAACGCGGCAGGCTCCGCCGGCACCTGGATCTGCACGAACCGGTGCCCCGTCCGCTTGTGGCATGC
>JANPJI010000166.1:0-3915 GCA_031425425.1 Rubricoccaceae bacterium | reverse complement strand
GTTGAGGACCTTGCCGCGCAGCGGCAGGATGGCCTGCGTGTGGCGGTCGCGGCCCTGCTTGGCCGAGCCGCCTGCTGAGTCGCCCTCGACGATGAACAACTCGCTCTCGGCGGGGTCCGTCGAGGCACAGTCCGAGAGCTTGCCGGGCAGGTTGAGGCGGTGCGACACGGCGCTCTTCCGGCGGACCTGGTTGGCCGCGGCGCGGCTCGCCACGCGCGCCCGCGCGGACTGGATCACGCGGGCGACGATGCCCTCGGCGGCCGTGGGGTGGGCGTTGAGGAACTGCTCGAACTCGACCCGGAACGCGCCGTTCACGGCCGCCCTTGCCTCGGGGTTGTTGAGCTTCTCCTTGGTCTGGCCCTGGAACTGCGGGTCCACGAGGAACAGGTTGACCACCGCGACGAGCCCCTCGCGGATGTCCTCGGCCGTCAGCTCCAGCTTCTTCTGGCCGAGGTCGTGCGTGTCGATGTAGGTCCGGACGGCCCGCGTGACGCCGTCTCTCAGCCCTTGCTCGTGCGTCCCGCCGTCGCGCGTCGGGATGCCGTTGACGAACGAGGCGACCGTCTCGCGCGGCGCCTCGGTCCACACGAAGCAGATCTCGGCCCGCAGGCCGTCCACGAGCGCGGGCTGGCGGACGAGGAACGGCTCGGGGTGGACGCGGCGCGTCTTCTGCTCGCCGACGAGGCGGTCCAGGTATTCGGCGATGCCGCCCTCGTGGACGAACTCGTGGCGCGAGCCGGCTGCGTCGTCCTTGAACACGATCCGCAGCGCGCCGTTGAGGTACGTCTTGACCTCCAACGTCTCGCGGAGCAGATCCGCGTCGAAGGCGATGCGCCCGAAGATGGCCTCGTCGGGCGCGAACGTGACCGTCGTACCCGTCCCGCGGACGTTCTCGCGGACGGCCTTGACCGGCCCGAGCGGGACGCCGCGCGCGAAGCGCTGCTCGTGGAGCTTGCCGTCGCGGCGAACCTCGGCGACGAGGCTCTCGCTCAGCGCGTTGACGACAGACGACCCGACGCCGTGGAGCCCGCCCGAGGTGACGTAGCTGGAGCCGTCGAACTTGCCGCCGGCGTGGAGCGTCGTCAGGATCACTTCGAGGGCGGACACGCCCCGGCCGGGGACGACGTCGACGGGGATGCCGCGGCCGTTGTCCGAAACCGTCACCGTCCGGCCGTCCTTGTGGAGCGTGACCTCGATGAGGCTGGCGTAGCCGTTCGTCGCCTCGTCGACGGCGTTGTCCACGATCTCCCAGACGAGGTGGTGCAGGCCGGCCTTGCCGGTCCCGCCGATGTACATGCCGGGGCGTTTGCGGACCGGGTCGAGGCCTTCGAGGACCTGGATGTCGGCTCCGGTGTAGCGGCCTGCGCCCTCGGCGCGGGTCTGCGCTGTGCGGGTCTGCGTCTCTGCCATCTGCGCGGGTGTCGGGGGGGTCGCCCAATCTAGGCGCGTCCGGCGTCACCCGCGTGTCAGCGCCGGCCGGGCTCCGGAATGCCGAGAAGAGGCACGTCTTCGGCGACGGCCTCGACGAACGCCACCTGGCTCTCGCGGGCGAGCCCCTGCGGAGAGCGGCTCTCGGCGGACGAGAACAGGCGGCTGCGGATGGGTGCCGCCCCCTCCACGACGCCGTGCCCGACGACGGCCGCGGCCTCGTCGTCCCACAGCGTCAGCGTGGCGCGAGCGATGATCGAGTCGTCGCCCTGCGTGAAGGTGGCCCCCATGCCCGGGACGCCGGAACGGCCCACGGAGGGGATCCCGCTCGGTCGCAGTCGTGCCCGCCCGAACGCCAGCCCGGCGTCGGTGACGATGAGAACGGCGTCCACGTCGGGGCCGAAGGCGCCCGCCGCAGGTGCCGCGGGCACGGTCAGGGTCGCCCGCGAGTAGGTCGGGTCGCCGAAACCGGGGCGGGTCCGGATGATCCGGTACGACCCTGAGGTCAGCGCGACGGCCTGCGGCCCCTCCCTCACCGCGACCGACGCCCACGCCCCAGACGCGCGCAGCGCCGCAACGAGCGTGTCGACGGGGACGCGGGCGTACGACGGCTTGCCGATCGCCGCGAGCGGGACGAACTCGCGGACGCGGACCGTGTCCGCCCGCCCGCGGCCTTCCCCCGGCGACGACGGTGGCACGAGGACGAGCAGGCGACGCCCGCGCAGCGACGGGCGCTCGGTGCGGTAGTCGAGGGTCCCGATGGCCGCCGGGGCGCAGCCGGAAAGCAGGACGAGGACGACGAGAAGGGCGACCGTTGGACGGGGCATCGGACGACGAAGTGAGCGAGTGGGAGCTAAATCTAGCCCCGTCAGGCACAGCAGCGCCAGACATGAACCCGTCCGGGCCTGACGCACACCGACAGCGCCCTGGGTGGTCCGCGCCGCCCTGCGCAGGGCTTCCGCGGAGACGCCCTATGTTGAGGGTCCACCCCCATGCTTCCCATGCGACGTGCCCTGCTGCTGCTCACCGCCGTCCTGACGCTCGCCGCTGGCTCCGTTCAAGCCCAGACGGCGGCCCGCGTCGTCGCCGACCTCGGCGCGGCGAGCGGAGCGTCCCGTCGGGTGCAGGTCGACGTGGCGCGCCTCGGCGAGGCGGCAGACGCGCGGCGGCCGGTCGCACTGGACCTGCTCGGCGAGACCGTCGTGACCGCGCCCGAGCGCGTGGAGCGCCGCGGGCCGGGACGGTTCACGTGGTTCGGCTCCGTCGCCGGCGGCGGGCGCGCCACGCTGACCGTCGACGGCGAGTATCTGGTCGGGCGCGTCGTGACGGCGCGCGGAACGGTCGTCGTGGAGCCGCGCCGCGGCGGGCACGTCGCCTACCGGCCCGCGCCCGACGACGTGGACGCCGACGACGTGCGCCTGCCGCCGATGAGCGTCCCGCGCAGCGGGCCGGGGACGGCGGACCCGCTGTTCCCGGACGAGTTTCACGTCGCCCTGTTCTACACTGGAGCCGTGGCGGACTCGCTCGGCCCCGGCCTCGGCACGTTTCTCCAGGCGACCGTCGACGCGCTGAGCGACGTGCTCGGCAACTCGAACGTCCCGGCGCGGGCGCGCCTCGTCGTGAGCCGGGCCGTGCAGTACGACGAGTCCGGGACGATGTCGAACGACCTCTACGCCTTCCAGGACCCGGCCGACGGCCAGATGGACGAGGTCCACGCGGTCCGAGACGCCCACTCGGCGGACTTCGCCGCGCTCCTCACCGAGACGGGCTCGAACGCGGCGACGGGCTGCGGCATCGCCTTCCTGATGAACCCGCTCGACGTCGGCTTTGCCGACGCGGCCTTCAGCGTGACCAAGCGAAGCTGCGAGTTGGGGCTCGTCTTCTCGCACGAGATCGGCCACAACATCGGCCTGCACCACGACCGCTACGTGACCCAGGGCTCGGGCGCGTTCCCGTTCAGCCACGGCTACACCAACATCGACTCGCTGGACGGCCCCGCCGGGCGACCCGGCTTCCGGACCGTCCTCGCGTACAACACGCGGTGCATCAACGCAGGCGGGACCTGCACGCGGATCCCGTACTACTCGAACCCGGACTCTCTCTGGAACGGTCAGCCGATGGGTGCGGCTGGCTCCGAGGATAACGCGCGGTCCACGCGCGAGGCCGTCCCGTACGCCTCGGCGTTCCGCTCGCCGGCCCTGCTGGCCACGGACGGCGGGACGACGGTCGGCGGCACGTCGTGGTCCCGCCCGGTCTGCCCCGACCCCACCGACCTGACGACGTGCGTCGCTGCAGACGCGCCGACGACCTACCGCGCCACGGTTGTCCGGACGATGGCGGCGGGCCGCCACTACGTCCGCACGACCGCCCCGTTCGACGGCAGCGTGCTGGTCTACGCCGGCCCGTTCGACGCCGCGGCTCCGCTCGCGGGCCTCGTCGGCTACGCCGATCCCGACGCCTCGGCCCCCGCGGCCCGACGCCTGCTCG
>JANPJI010000165.1:0-1932 GCA_031425425.1 Rubricoccaceae bacterium | reverse complement strand
CGTGGCCGCCGTCGGCGCGGTCGGGCTCGCCGCCGGCGCTGCATTCCCGTTCTCGGGCGTGCTCGGGCTGGCCGACATCGAGATGTGGATGCTGCTCGCCGTGCTCGGCGTCGCGCTGCGGGTGGGGCGCGGCCCGAGCGCGACGGCGGCCGTCGTGGCCGCACTCGCGACCAACTTCCTCTTCATCCCGCCGCGGTTCACGTTCCTCGTCCAGCCGGGCTACCTGATCACGTTCGTCGCGATGCTCGTCGTCGCGCTCGTGGTCGCCGCGCTCGCGTCGCGCTCGCGCGACGTCGCCGACGCGGCCCGCGAGCGAGAGCGCCGCACGGACGCGCTGTACCGGCTCGCCCGCGACCTCGTCGCCGTGCAGCGGACGCCCGAGGTGCTCAAGCGGACCGTCGCGCGCGTCGGCGAGACGTTCGGCGTCCACGCGGTCGCCCTGCTGCCGGACGAAGAAGGCCGGCTCCAGAGCGTCATCGCGCACGGCGGTCCGGCCCGCCTGCCGGCCAAGGAGGAGGCCGTCGCGGGGTGGGCCTACGCGCACGGCCGCGCGGCCGGCCGCCGGACCGACACACTCGCCGCGGCCGACGGCGTCTACCTCCCGTTCGTGGCCGGCGGCCAGCCGCTCGGCGTGCTCGCCCTGTTCGTCGACGGCGAGCGCGTGCTGGCCAGCGACGAGATGGCGCTCGTCGAGGCGTTCGTGAACCAGGCCGCGCTCGCGCTCCGGCGCAGCGACCTCGCGGGCTGGATCTGGCCCGCGCCGGCCGCCACCCGCCCGCCGCTGCCCTCCACCGCCCCGGCGCTGCAACCAAAATGAGAGGTGCCTACAAGCCCATGGCCCGGCACGGGATTTAGCCGGATGTCTTCGGGGCCTGTGTGCGAGGCGCTAGCTTTCGTGCCCCTCCGCCGCCACCATGCCTCGACGTCCACTCCGCGCGCTCGCGCTCGCGATTCTCGGCAGCCTCGGCCCGGCGGCTTCCGCGCAGGCCGGATTGTCGGCCGGCGGGATCGAGGCGGAGCCGGCGACCGGGGCGCCCGCCGCCGGGGCGCTCGGCGGTGCCGTCGAGTACCTCTACGACGACGGCACGGGCAACGTCAACCTCGGCCCGCCGTCGTCGTTCGACCCGGACATGCTCTGGGGCAACTACTACCTCGTCCAGCCCGGCGGCGAGATCGTCACCGAGATCGCCGTCGCCTTCGGGGCCACGTTCCCGTCGCGGGAGACCGGGCCGGTCACGTTCTGGCTCCTCGGCGACCCCGACGCCGACGCCGACCCCCGAAACGCGACGGCCCTCGCGAGCGTCGCCGCGACGCCCGACGTGTCCGGCAACGCGCTCTTCCGCGTCGCCATCCCGCCGACGCTCGTCACAGGCGCGTTCTTCATCGGGGCCAGCGCGCGCCTGCTCGGCGGCCGGGACCGGCCGGCCCGCGTGGACGGCGGTGCCCGCGCCGACCGCTCGTGGTTCTTCTACGCGCCCGACATCGCGGCGACGATCGACGACCTCGCTGCGGCCCCCTTCGGAACGCGCATGGACGACCCGGCCAACGTCCCGTTTCCGGGCGCGTTCATGGTCCGTGCCCTCGGACGGCCCGCAGCCACGGCTGGTGAGGATGCGCCCGCCGGCGCATCGGCGCTTGAGGTCGGCCCGAATCCCGTCGCGGGCGAGACGACCGTCCGCTTCTCACTTCCACGCGCCGCCGAAATCCTGCTCGACGTGTACGACGCCGTCGGTCGCCGCGTGGCCACGCTGGCCACGGGGTCCTACGCGGCGGGCTCCCACGCTGTCGTGTGGGACGTCCGCGGCGCTGCGCCGGGTGTGTACCTCGCCCGCCTCCGCGTCGGGGCGGACGTCCGGGCCGTCCGCCTCGTCGTTGCCAGGTAGAGGGCGGCCGGGCACACGGTCGGGCCGGCGGCCGCCGCCTCGGGCACGC
>JANPJI010000164.1:0-3966 GCA_031425425.1 Rubricoccaceae bacterium | reverse complement strand
GCTCGACTCGACGATGATCGTCGCCGGTTCGATGATCGGGTCCGGCATCTTCATCGTCTCCGCCGACATCGCGCGGCAGGTCGGCTCGCCGGGCTGGCTGCTCGTCGTGTGGGTCGTGACGGGCCTGCTCACGCTGATGGCCGCGCTGAGCTACGGCGAGCTCGCCGCGATGATGCCCAAGGCCGGCGGCCAGTACGTGTACCTCCGCGAGGCCTTCGGGCCGCTCGCGGGCTTCCTCTACGGCTGGACGCTCTTCGCGGTCATCCAGACGGGCACCATCGCGGCGGTCGCAGTCGGCTTCGCGCGCTTCCTCGGCGTGCTCGTGCCCGGCGTGTCCGAGAGCACGTACCTCGTCGCGCCGGTCGCGCTCGGCGGCGGCTACGCGCTCTCGCTCTCGACTGCCCAGGCGGTCGGGCTCGCACTCATCGCCCTCCTCACGTGGACCAACACGCGCGGGCTGCGCACCGGCACGGTCATCCAGAACACGTTCACCGTCGCCAAGACGGGCGGGCTCGTCGCCCTGATCGTGCTCGGCCTCGCCGTGGGCTACAACGCGCTCGCGGCCGGGGGCAACTTCGGCGACCTGTGGACGCCGCGGGGCACGCTCCAGGGCGTCGGCGGCGGGCTCACGGCCGCGAGCGCCTTCGGCCTGTTCGTCGCCATCTGCGTCGCGCAGACCAACTCGCTCTTCTCGGCGGACGCCTGGAACAACGTGACGTTCATCGCGGGCGAGGTCGAGAACCCGAAGCGCAACCTGCCGCTCGCGCTCGCGCTCGGCACCGCCGCCGTCATCGGGCTGTACTTGCTCGCCAACCTCGCCTACCTCGTCACGCTGCCCATCGAGACCATGCAGGGCGTGCCGAGCGACCGCGTCGCCTCAGCCACGATGGATGTCGTGTTCCCCGGAGCCGGCGCGATGATCATGGCCGTCGTCATCCTGGTCTCGACGTTCGGCTGCAACAACGGCCTCATCCTCACCGGCGCGCGAGCGTACCGCGCGATGGCGCAGGACGGCCTGTTCTTCCAGCGCGCGGCCGGCCTCAACCGCAACGGCGTCCCCGCCTGGGCGCTCGTCATCCAGGGCATCTGGGCCGCCGTGCTCGTGCTGCCGCGCACGGTCAAGGGTCCGGACGCGGCCGGCGTGATGCAGTACGGCAACCTCTACGGCGACCTGCTGACGTACGTCGTCTCGGCCGCGCTGCTGTTCTATATCCTCACCATCGCGGGCATCTTCCGCCTGCGCCGGACGCGCCCGGACGCGGAGCGGCCCTACCGCGCGTTCGGCTACCCGGTCGTGCCGGCGCTCTACATCGTCGGCGCAGCGGTCATCCTCGGCGTGCTGTTCGTGTACCAGGGGCCGCAGACGTGGCCCGGCCTGCTCCTTGTCGCGACGGGCCTGCCGGTCTACTGGTTCTGGAGTCGCCGCAGCGACGCCGTCTGACCGCCTACAGCCGCGCCAGCCTCCCGCCGTCGACGCGGAGGGTCGCCCCGGTGACGAACGCGGCGTCGGCCGACAGCAGGAACGCGACCGCCGCGGCGACGCTCTCCGGCGTGCCCACGTCGGCCGGGTCGAGGGTCTCGACGCCCGAGCGGACGTTCGGGTTGTCGCGCAGCATCGGCGTCTCGATGGCCCCCGGCTCGACCGAGTTGACGCGGATGCCGCGCACCTTGCCCTCGATGGCCGCCGAGCGCGTGAGCGAGTCCAGCCCCGCCTTCGCCGCGGCGTACGGGGCCACGAGCGGGGTCGTCTGGACGGCGTGGATGCTCGTCACGTTGACGATGGCCCCGCCGGCCGGCATATGGCGAAAGGCCTCGCGCATGAACCAGTAGGCCCCGAGCAGGTCCACGCCGAGCGTGAGCGCCCAGTCGGCCGCCGTCCATGCGTCGAACGGCTTGAAGCCCATCACGCCGGCATTATTGACGACGGCGTCGAGCCGCCCCCAGCGGTCCACCGTGCCGGCGACGCACGCCTCGACGGCGGACTCGTCCGCGACGTCGCAGACGCAGCCCCAGGCGTCCGGTGCGCCCGCCGTTCGGACCCGGGCTGCCGCCGCCTCGGCCTTCTCTGCGTCGAGGCTCGCCACGACGACGCGCGCGCCCTCCGCGCCGAGGCGCAGGGCCGTCGCGAGGCCGATGCCGCTCGTCGCGCCGGTGACGATGGCGACCTGATCTGTGAAACGCATGGAGCGGGGCGTGAGGAGCTGTGCGTTACGACGCCCGGGCGCGCCGGGCTCCGGGGTATCTTTTCGCCGCGCGCCCCCGGCCGCACGCCCCCCGCCTCTCCCCTCGCGCATGTCCGGAAAGCTGTTCGACCGCCTCGCCGCCGCCGGCGTGTTCCTCGCCGCCCTCGTCGTCTACGTGCTGACGATGGCCACGACGACGCCGTTCTGGGACTCGGGGGAGTTCATCGCCATCGCCAACGGGCTCCAGGTGAGCCACCCGCCGGGCGCGCCGGTCTACATGCTCGTCGGGCGGCTCTTCGCGATGTTCGCACCGCTCTTTGCGGGCGTCACGGACGAGCCCATCGCCCTCGCCGTCAACCTCGTCTCGCCGGTCGGGAGCGCGCTCACGATCCTGCTGACGCACCTCATCGTCGTTCGCTTCGCACGTGTCTGGACCGGCCACCCGGACACGTGGTCGTGGACCGACCGCGCGGCCGTCACCACGGGCGGGGCCGTCGGGGCGCTCACGTTCGCGTTCACGGACTCGTTCTGGTTCAACGCCGTCGAGGCCGAGGTCTACGCGATGTCGATGCTGTTCACCGCCCTCGTGGTGTGGCTCGCGCTCGTCTGGCGCGACGCGACGCGCCACGAGGAGGCCGCCTTCCGCGCCCGCGGCGAGCACCCGTTCGGGCTCCACGCGGACCGCTACCTCGTGGCCATCGCCTACCTGTTCGGGCTCGCCATCGGCGTCCACCTGCTCAACGTGCTCACGCTGTTCTTCCTCGCGCTCATCGTCTTCTACGAGAAGATCGACCGCCCCGAGTGGACGACCGGGCAGCGCCTGAGGGCCGTCGTGCTGACCGGGCTGGGCTCGGCCGCGCTCTTCTTCGTGATCTACCCCGGCGTCGTGCAGACGCTGCCGACGATGGCCGGGGCCTCGGGCGTGCCGGGCCTGTTCCTGCTCGCCGTGCTCGGCGCGCTCGTCGGTGCCGTCGTGTGGACGCAGCGGCGCCGGATGCCCATCGCCAACCTGCTCTCGCTCACGGTCCTCGTGATCGTGCTCGGGTACTCGTCCTATGGGCTCATCTTCGTCCGCGCCCAGGCCAACCCGCCGATCAACGAGAACGACCCGCAGACGGCCGAGGCGATGGTGAGCTACCTCAAGCGCGAGCAGTACGGTTCGACCCCGCTCCTGTCGGGCCTGACCTACGACAACCGGACGGGCCAGCCGACCGAGCAGACGTCGTTCCCGCGGCGCCACTCGTCCCAGCCGAGCCACCTCGCCGAGTACGCCCGTTACGACTCGGACTCGGACTTCTTCTGGAGCTACCAGATGAACCACATGTACTGGCGGTACTTCATGTGGCAGTTCGTCGGCCGCACGAGCGACACGCAGGACGCCGGCTGGACGGCCGGCATCGGGCCGCAGCCCGTCGCCGAGGGCCTCACGCCGTCCGAGGCCGCCAGCCGCAACGTCTACTTCGGGCTGCCCCTCCTGCTCGGGCTCATCGGAATCGCGTTCCACGTGCAGCGCGACTGGCGGCGCGCGCTCGCCGTGTTCGTCCTCTTTCTCGTGACCGGGGTCGGGATCATCCTGTACCTCAACCAGACGCCGTTCCAGCCGCGCGAGCGCGACTACTCGTACGTCGCCTCGTTCTTCGCCTTCGCGATCTGGGTCGGCCTCGGCGCGACGGGTCTCGTCGAGTTGACCGCCCAGGCGATGGCGCGGCAGTCCGAAGGCCTCCGGCGGACGGCCGCCGTTTTGATCGCGGCCGTCCTCTTCCTGGCCGTGCCGGGCTGGATG
>JANPJI010000163.1:0-6589 GCA_031425425.1 Rubricoccaceae bacterium | reverse complement strand
GCGCAGACGCCTGGGCGCGGACGCGGGACACCGCGCAAACACAAAACCCTTGTCATCCTGAGCGGAGCGAAGGATCTCGACGCCGTGGTGCGCTCCCTCGCCGCCGGTCGCAGCAGGCTCCGACCTCGCGTCGAGATCCTTCGCGGGGCTCAGGATGACAGGTGTAGAGGGAGGCGCAGGCTTCGAGCGTTGCACCTCGACCGGGGCGCGGACGACGGGGCGCGGACGCTACTTTCGCGCCATGCCCGACCGCGTCTTCACCGACACCCTCGCGAGCCCGCTCGGGCCGCTCCTGCTCACGTCCGACGGCGAGGCGCTGACGGGCGTCTTCATGGACAACCACCGCCACGGACCCGCCGTCGGGGCCGACTGGACGCGCGACGGCGGCCCGTTCGCCGCGGTCCGGGAGCAGCTCGGCGCGTACTTCGCCGGCGAGCTGCGCGCGTTCGACCTGCCCGTCCGCCCCGCCGGGACGCCGTTCCAGCAGGCCGTCTGGCAGGCGCTCCTCGACGTGCCGTACGGCGCGACGGAGACCTACGGCGCGCTCGCCGCCCGCCTCGGCGACCCGAACCTGAGCCGTGCCGTCGGCGCGGCGAACGGGCGCAACCCGCTCTCGATCGTCGTCCCGTGCCACCGCGTCGTCGGGGCCGGCGGGGCGCTGACGGGCTACGGCGGCGGGATCGAGAACAAGCGCCGGCTCCTCGCGCTCGAAAGCCGGCAGGGCGCGCTGTTCGCGTAGACGCACCGGACCCTCGCGCGTGCGCCCGGACACGCGCCGAACGCCGCGGCGTAGACCGCCCTTCCCCTGCCGCCGCCCCGTGCCGCCCGCCGACCCGTCCGACGCTCCGACGCCGCCCGACGAGGCGGGCCGCCCCGGCGCAGCCGGGGCCGAGTCCGAGGCGGACCGGCAGGCCGGGGCAGTGCCCGTCGGCGGCCCGGCGCGCGTCGACGCCGTCGCGGCGCTGCGCCACGGCGGCTTCCTGCTGTACGTCTTCGGGAGCCCCGTCTCGAACGCGGGCAACCTCATGCGGACCGTCGCGGTCGGGTGGGAGATCTACGCCCGCACCAAGGACCCGTTCAGCCTCGGGCTCGTCGGGCTCGTGCTCGCGGTGCCCGTGCTCGTGCTCGCGCTCCCGGCCGGGGCCGCCGCGGACCGCTACCCGCGCAAGACGCTCATCCTGATCGCGCAGGCGGGCCTCGCCGCCAGCGGCGCGGGCCTCGCGTGGGCGTCGTGGACCGGCGCGCCGATCGCATACACGTACGGCTTTCTGCTCGCGTCCGGCATCTTCCGCGCCATCGGGTGGCCCGCGTCGCAGGCGTTCGTGACCAACCTCGTGCCGCAGGCCGTGTTCGCCAACGCGGCGATGTGGCGAAGCGTGTCGTACCAGATGTCCGCGACGCTCGGCCCGCTCGCCGCCGGCTTCCTGCTCGCGGCGTACAGCCCCGGCCTCGTCTACGTCCTCGACGCCGCCTCCAGCGCCGTCCTGTTCGCGTGCCTGCTGTTCATCCGGCCCGGCCCCCAAGAGCGCAGTGCGGAAACGCGGTCGTGGAAGAGCCTTCTGGACGGCGTCCGGTTCGTCCGCCGCCAGCCCGTCATCCTGTCCACGATCACGCTGGACATGGTGGCCGTCCTCTTCGGCGGCGCGACGGCCCTGCTGCCCATCTTCGCGACCGACGTGCTCGGGGTCGGGGCGGAGGGCTTCGGATGGATGCGCGCGATGCCCTCGCTAGGGGCTATCGCGACGGGCCTGCTGCTCGCCGTCCGCCCGCCGATGCAGCACGCCGGCCGGGCGATGCTCTGGGCCGTCGCCGCGTTCGGCGTCGCGACGATCGTGTTCGGGCTCTCGACGAGTTTCCCGCTCTCGCTCGCGGCCCTCTTCGCGCTCGGCGCGGCGGACAACGTCTCGGTCGTGATCCGCTCCACCGTCCTCCAGGTGCTCACGCCGGACGCGATGCGCGGCCGCGTGGCCGCCGTCAACGCGGTCTTTATCGGGACGAGCAACGAGATCGGCGAGTTCGAGTCCGGCCTCGTCGCGAGCTGGCTCGGGGCCGTCCGGACGGTCGCGTGGGGCGGCGTGCTGACGCTGGCGACGGTCGCCGCGGTCGCGGCGCGATGGCCCGCCCTGCGCCGCGTCGGCTCGCTCGAGTCGCTCGCGCCCGAGGCCGACGCCTGACGCGCGGCCCGTGCCATAGCTGCCGCCCGGCCCGCCGATACCTGTCCGGCCCCCTTCGCCCCTGCCCATGCCCCGCCTCCCCCTGGCCCTGCTCGCGGCGCTCCTCGCCGGCTCCGGCCTCGCCGGCTGCGGCTCGGCCCAGACCCGCCAGGACCCCGCCGACCGCGCCGCGACGCTGCTCGCCAACCTCCGCCACGAGTTTCCCCAGATCGGCGACGCCGAGGCGTCCGTGGACAGTCTCCGCCCGAGCCCCATCGAGGGACTGGACCAGGGCGTGCTGACGGTCGAGGGCGACGCGCAGCCGTTCTACGTCACCCGCGACGGCGCGCAGCTCATCCTCCTCGCCGCGCCGCCCATCGACGCCAGCCGGACGCCCGAGCAGCTCGCCGCGGCCACGGCCGCCCGCGAGGACGCCGCCTCGGCCGAGGCGCGCGCGCGCGGAGCCGACCTCGCCCGCGCCACGGCCGGCCTCCCCGCCCGCGGACCCGCCGGAGCGCCCGTTACCATCGTCGAGTTCTCGGACTTCCAGTGCCCCTACTGCCGCCTCGCCGCGGCGACGGTCGAGCAGGTCCTCGCGCGCTACCCCGATGACGTCCGGCTCGTCTACGCCCACTTCCCCCTCGCGGGCCACGCTTGGGCCCCGCCCGCCGCCGCCGCTGCCACGTGCGCCGCCCGCCAGGACCCCGACGCCTTCTGGACGCTCCACGACGCCTACTTCGCGGACCAGCAGGCGATCACGCCGGCGACGGTGGCGAGCCGCAGCCGCGCCGCGCTCGCTGGCACGGGCCTCGACCTAGACGCCTGGGCGGCGTGTTCGGCCAGCCCCGAGGCGGACCGGGAGGTCCGGGAGCAGGTCGCGCTCGGCGAGCGCTACGAGGTTCGCGGCACGCCCGCGTTCTTCGTCAACGGCCGGTTCATCGACGGCAACCAGCCCATCGAGGCGTTCGTGGCCGCCGTCGAGGCCGCGAAGGGCGACCGGTAGCGGCACCGGCGTCCTCGCTTCGTCTTCGAGGCGCGCGGGCGGACACGCATGAGCGGGGCGGGTATCATCGGGCTTCGACGCGGGCACAGCGCGCTGTGCCAACACCGCCACTGCCCACCCCGATGAACGTCTCGCTCCCCGACGGCTCCGCCCGCACGCTCCCCGACGGCGCGACCGGCCTCGACCTCGCCCGGTCCATCTCCGAGGGCCTCGCCCGCAACGCCCTCGCCGTCTCGGTCACGACGCCCGGCGGCACCGACACCCGCGACCTGTCGCGCCCGCTGCCCGACGGCGCGACGGTGGCCATCCTGACGTTCGACGACGCGCAGGGCAAGGCCGCGTTCTGGCACTCCTCGGCGCACCTCCTCGCCGAGGCGCTCGAAGCGCTCTACCCCGGCATCCACCTCGGCATCGGGCCGTCCATCGAGGCCGGCTTCTACTACGACGTCGACACGCGGCAGGTCGCGGACGCGCCGACGATCGGGGCCGACGACCTCCCGGCCATCGAGGCGAAGATGACCGAGCTGGCGCGCCGCGACGCCGCCTTCGCCCGCCGCGACGTGCCCAAGGCCGAGGCCGTCGCGCACTTCGCCGAGAAGGGCGACCCGTACAAGCTGGAGCTGCTGGAGGGCCTCGCCGACGGCGAGATCACGTTCTACACGCAGGGCGCGTTCACGGACCTCTGCCGCGGGCCGCACATCCCGACGACGAAGCCCATCAAGGCGGTCAAGCTGCTCACCATCGCCGGCGCGTACTGGCGCGGCGACGAGTCGCGGCCGCAGCTCACGCGCATCTACGGCGTGAGCTTCCCCAAGGCCGCCCTGCTCACGGAGCACCTGGAGCGCCTCGAACTGGCGAAGGCCCGCGATCACCGCAAGCTCGGCCGCGAGCTGGAGCTGTTCATGTTCTCGGACAAGGTCGGCCCCGGCCTGCCCATCTGGCTACCCCGCGGCGCGCGCCTGCGGCAGACGCTCGTCGAGTTCCTCCAGCGCGAGCAGACGCGGCTGGGCTACGAGCCCGTCGTGACGCCGCACATCGGGCGGCTGGACCTGTACCGCACGTCGGGCCACTACCCGTACTACAGCGACTCGCAGTTCCCGCCGATGTTCGAGGACGCGCCCGGCGACGGCCAGCCCGCGGCGACGCTCCCGCACGGCGAGCACCCCGAGGCGCGCACGCACGAGAGCGCGGACGACCGGCAGGGCTACCTGCTCAAGCCGATGAACTGCCCGCACCACACGCAGATCTACGCCCACAAGCCGCGCTCGTACCGCGACCTGCCGGTCCGCCTGGCCGAGTTCGGGACGGTCTACCGCTACGAGCAGTCCGGCGAGCTCGGCGGCCTCACGCGCGTCCGCGGCTTCACGCAGGACGACGCCCACGTGTTCTGCACGCCGGCCCAGGTCAAGGACGAGTTCAAGGCCGTCATCGCGCTCACGCTCACGGTCCTGCGCGCGCTCGACTTCCAGGACTTCACGGCCCAGGTGTCGCTCCGCGACCCGGCCAACACGGACAAGTACATCGGCGAGGCGGACCAGTGGGACGCCGCCGAGCAGGCCATCCGCGAGGCCGCAGCCGAGATGGGCCTGGACACGGTCGAGGAGGAGGGCGAGGCCGCGTTCTACGGGCCTAAGCTGGACTTCATGGTCAAGGACGCCCTCGGCCGCAAGTGGCAGCTCGGGACGGTCCAGCTGGACTACAACCTCCCCGAGCGCTTCGACCTGACCTACACGGACGAGCACGACCAGAAGCAGCGGCCGGTGATGATCCACCGCGCCCCATTCGGCTCGCTCGAACGGTTCATCGGGGTCATGATCGAGCACACGGGCGGCAACTTCCCGCTCTGGCTCGCGCCGCTCCAGGTCAAGGTCCTCCCCATCACGGACGCCCAGAACGACTACGCCGCG
This sequence comes from Rubricoccaceae bacterium, assembly GCA_031425425.1. Taxonomy (GTDB): domain Bacteria; phylum Bacteroidota; class Rhodothermia; order Rhodothermales; family Rubricoccaceae; genus DASVSE01. Next base: position 1,526 of record JANPJI010000163.1, on the reverse strand, counting down.
GCGGTCGCCGGGACGCTGCGCGAGGCGGGCTTCCGCGTCGAGACGGACGTGCGCAGCGAGAAGGTCGGCCGCAAGATCCGCGACGCGGAGATGGAGAAGGTGCCCGTGATGCTGGTCCTCGGCCGGACCGAGGCCGAAGCCGGGTCGGTCTCCGTTCGCCGCCACGGCCAGGGCGATGTAGGCGCGATGACGCCGACGGAGCTCACCGAGACGCTTCGCGCCGAGGTCGCGGCGCAGACGGGGCGCTAAACTCAGGCAGCCCACGCTCCGATGTCCACGCTCACGCTTCACCTCACGCCGGGCGACGAGACGCGGGTCGACCTGATCGCGCGTCTGTTCGGTCTGGACCCGGAGCAGGCGATCCTCCTCGCCGTCGCACACGCGGCCGAGGTCGCTCCGCGAACGCCGTCGGCCGCCGAGCTCGCAGGCGACTTGATCGGGCACTTCGACGGCCCTGAGGACCTCTCAACCAATCCCGCGTACCTCAACGGCCTCGGGAGCCGGCTGTGACGGCCATCGTGGATGCCGGGCCGATCGTCGCCGTTACGTGGCGACCGGTTGGGAAAGCGCCGACCTCCTGTCATCCTGAGCTTGTCGAAGGATCTCGACGCGACGCCCGATCCGTCGTTACCGGTGGCGATGTCGTGAGAGGTCGGAGTCGAGATCCTTCGACTGCGGCCGAAGACGGCCTTCGCTCAGGATGACACTTCGCGGGGAGGACTCCTTCACTGAACGGCTTCTGGCCTCTTCAACTACCGCCTAAACGGGTCGAGAGCGGTGGTCGTGGACCACCCGGACGCCCGTCCGGTCGGCTGAGCCGCCAGCGCGGCTACACGGCGTCCGAGACGGACGTGAAGGTGAACGAGCTCTTCAGCGGCGGGACGACGACGGACGAGCCGATCTCGCCCGACTCGCCCGCCGGCACGCGCACCGGCCGGCCCATCGCCTCGACGGCGTTCAGCATCGCCACCGGCGACTCGTTCCACCGGAGGTTCTTGACCGCCCGCGTGATCCGGCCGTCCTCGATGAGGAACGTCCCGTCGCGGGTGAGGCCGGTAAAGAGGATCGCGCGCGGGTCCACCTGGCGGATGTACCACAGCCGGGTCACGAGCAGGCCGCGCTCCGTCGACGCGACCATCTCGTCCACCGTCGCCTCGCCGCCGGCCATCGCGTAGCCGGACGGGAAGCCGGTCGGCTCGCGGCCTTTCTCCTGTGCCCAGTAGCGGTCGTAGATGAGGTTCTGGAGGGTGCCGCCGCTCACCCACGTCGTGGGCCGGTTCGGAAGGCCCTCGGCCGAGAACGGGGTCGAGAAGAGGGCGGGGTCGAGCGGGTCCGACGTGATCCGCACGCGCTCGTCGACGAACCGCTCGCCGAGGCGCGTGCCACCGCCGGGGCGCGCGAAGAACGAGCGGCCCTCGTCGGCCTGCCGCGCGGAGAGCGAGCCCATGAGGAGCCCGACCATCGAGCCGACGGCCTGCGGCTCCTGGACGACGGTCCACCGGCCGGGCTCGACGGGCTCGGCCCCG
>JANPJI010000162.1:0-2374 GCA_031425425.1 Rubricoccaceae bacterium | reverse complement strand
TCTCTGAGGCGCTTGCTCGGGCTGCGCCCGCGCCGGTCCACCGCGTCCGCCTGACGCTCGGAACGACCGTCGCCGTGGAGGCCACGCCGCTCGGCGGGGCTCCGTTTCGGACCGTCTGGCTGTGCCCCGACCCGCTCGCCGAGGCCGGTGGGCCGCTGTGCGTCCACAAGACGACGGACCGCGAGCACTACGAGCGACCCTACCGCGAGGCGTGCCGCCGCGGGGCGGACGAGGCGCTGCTCGTCAACGTGCGCGGCGAGGTCGTCGAGGGGAGCCGGACGAGCGTCTGGGTCGAACGGGACGGGCGGCTGCTCACGCCGCCGCTCGCCGCGGGGGGCCTGCCGGGCGTCGCCCGGGCCGTCCTGCTGGACTCGCTCCCCGGCGCGGCCGAGGGGCCGCTCACGCCCGCGGACCTCCGCACAGCGGACGCCCTCTATCTCTCGAACGCGCTCCGCGGGCTCATGCGCGTCCATCTCGTCCCCGGCGGACCCGACGAGCGGCGTGCGGTGTAGGTTGAGGCCTCCCTCTCGCCACCGGCACCATGAACAGCATCCTCGGGCTTCTCGCCCAGAACCTCGACGGCGCTCCGATGAGCAAGATCGCCCAGGCCATCGGGGCCGACGAGCAGCAGACGCGGACGGCCGTCGGGGCCGCGCTCCCCGCGCTCCTCGCCGGGCTCAACCGCAACACGAACACCAACGACGGCGCGCAGGCCCTCGCCGGGGCACTCGCCCGCGACCACGACGGCTCGCTGCTCGACAACCTCGGCGGGTTCCTCTCGCAGATGACGGGCAGCCAGACCGCGGCAGCCCCTGCCCAGACGGGCGACGGCATGGCGGACATGCTCGGCGGTTTGCTCGGAGGAGCCGGCGGCGGCGGCGCGCTCGGGGGCCTGCTCGGCGGGCTCCTCGGGGGCAAGGCGACCGACGGCGGCGGCATCCTCGGGCACGTCCTCGGCGGGCAACGCCAGGAGGTCGAGCAGGGCGTCGCCCAGGCGTCCGGTCTCAACGCAAGTCAGATCGCCAAGCTGCTCCCGATCCTCGCCCCGATCGTTATGGCGGCCATCGGCAAGTACATGCGCCAGCGCAACCTCGACTCGGCGGGGCTTTCGGGCGCGCTCGGGCAGGAGGCCGCCGTCGCCCGGCAGGCCGCGCCCGCCGGTGCCCTCGGCGGCCTCGCCGGCTTCCTCGACGCCGACGGCGACGGGAGCATCCAGGACGACCTGCTGGCGCACGCCGGCAAGCTCTTCGGGCGATAGAAAACAGGTAGGAGAGGAGGCTGGAGAAGCGAGTCCAGTTCTCTTCCCACGTGAGGACGCCAGGGTTTGATCACGGCCTCTCCAACCACCTCCTCCTCAAACCTTCTCTCCATGGACCTCGACCGCTACCGCATCGCGCCCGGTGCGTCCGTCCACCTCGCCGAGCGGGCGACGGACGACACGCAGGACATGCAAAAAGACGACGCCGAGGCGCGGACGGCGGCGTTCATTGAGCAGATCGATGGCCTCCAAGAGCGGCTCTACGCGGAGAGCAAGCAGTCGCTGCTGGTCGTGCTCCAGGCGATGGACGGCGCGGGCAAGGACTCGACCCTCCGGTCGGTCTTCTCGCCGCTGGACCCCCAGGGCATCCGTGTGGCTGCGTTCAAGGCTCCCACGGCGCCCGAACTCGCGCATGACTTCCTGTGGCGGGTCCACCAGCAGGCCCCGGCGAAGGGCGAGCTGGTCGTGTTCAACCGGTCGCACTACGAGGACGTGCTGATCGTGCGCGTCCACGGCTGGGCTCCGGCAGAGGTGATCGAGCGGCGCTACGCTCACATCGAGGCGTTCGAGCGGCTCCTCGCGGACAGCGGGACGCGCGTCGTCAAGATCATGCTCCACGTGTCGAAGGCGTACCAGCTCACGCGGATGCGCAAGCGCCTCGAGGACCCGACGAAGCACTGGAAGTTCAACCCCGGCGACCTCGAAGAGCGGAAGCTCTGGGACGACTACATGCGGGCTTTCGAGGCCGCCCTGGAGGAGACCTCGACCGAGGCGGCCCCGTGGCACGTCGTCCCGTCCGAGAAGCGGTGGTTCCGCGACCTCGTCGTCGCGCGCCTCGTCGCCGACGCCCTCAAGGCGATGGACCCCCAGTTCCCGGCCCCGACGTACGACCCCGCAGCCGTCACGCTGGAGGGCGCCTAGGCGGTCGTCCGGACCGCGAGGCGCTCGGCCATTGCGAGGGCGCCCTGGGCCGGCTCCGCGTCGGAGCGGCGGACGGACCAGCCGGGGAGGTGGCGGGCGAGCGCGGCGTCGAGGGACGCTTGGTAGACCGGCTCGGCGGTGAGCCCGCCGCACGTGGCGAGACGGTGCGCGACCGTCTCGGCGGCGCGCGTGGCG
>JANPJI010000161.1:0-2815 GCA_031425425.1 Rubricoccaceae bacterium | reverse complement strand
GCTCCACCTGGGCTCGCTGCTGGCGTCCGACATCGACCAGATCCGGCGCGGCGGCCCGGTCCCGCCGCTGCGGACGGCGACGCCGGGCGATGTGCTCGTCCCGCTCGCCGTTGGCAACACCTGGATTTACGCTGGCACCTCCTCTGCCGGGCCGTTCACGGTGACGTATCGCGTGACCGGGTCGGACCCGGAGCCGTACAGCAATGGCTTTCGGGTCGAGCGGACGGTCCAGGACGGCGACGGCACACGGCGCACGGTCGAGACGTGGAGCCCCGGCTACGGCGTCGGCGACGGTAGCCTGAATGTCCGCACGGCGGACGACGAGTCCCGCGGCTACTCGTACAGCTTCGGCGTCGCGGAGGCGGGCTACGGCGGGAGCCGGGTCGAGCGCTCGACGGTCCGCGTCGGGGCCGAGGCGCGCGAGGCCGTCTGCTACGTGGAGGGGGAGGGCGGGGATGCGCCTGCCCCGCGCCGGACGTGCTTCGTGCCGCGCGTTGGGATGGTCAGCGACGACGGGAGGGACACGATGACGCTCACGGCGCACACGATCCGGTAGAGACGGGCCGGCCGTCTATCTTCGCCGGCCCGTCCCTGCGCTCGATGCCGCCGTCCGCCGTCGTCTCCGACGCCCTCGTCACCGCGCCCGCGCAGGTCGCGGCGGTCCTCGCGGCGGTCCTCGCAGCCGTGTTCGCCCTCGAACGCGTGCCGGCGCTCGCGCGCGTTTTCGCGGTGTTGCCGGGCGTGCTGTGGGCGTACTTCGTGCCGACGCTCCTCACCGCGGCCGGCGTCACGCCGCAGGCGAGCCCCGCCTACGACGCGATGAGCTACGCGCTCCTCCCGATGTCGCTCTTCCTCGTGATGCTCTCCGTGGACCTGCGGGCCGTCGCGAGCCTCGGGCGCATGGCGACGATCATGATGCTCGTCGGGGCCGGCAGCATCGTCCTCGGGGCACCCGTGGCGTACCTCGCCGTCGGGCAGTTCATCGCGGACCCCGATGCCTGGAAGGGCCTCGCCGCGCTCTCGGGGAGCTGGATCGGCGGGACGGCCAACATGCTCGCCATCCAGGAGTCGGTGGGCCTGGCGAGCCTCGGCCCGATCATCGTCGTGGACACGGTCGTCGCGTACGGCTGGATGGCGATCCTGCTCGCGCTCGCCCGGCGCACCGAGCGCTTCGACCGCTGGACGCGGGCCGACCCGCGGGCGATGGAGAGCGTCAACGCGGCCCTCGCGCGCGTCGACACCGAGCGGCGGCCGGCCACGACGGGCACGCTCGCGATCATCGCCGGGCTCGGGTTTACGGTCGCTGTGGCCGCCCGAACGCTCGGGGCGGCCCTGCCGACCCTCGGCACGCCGCCGGTCGTCACGGCTGGGACGTGGGCCGTGCTCGCCGCCGTCACCGCCGGCCTGCTGCTGTCCGCGACGCCGCTGCGGCGGCTCGAAGCCGACGGCGCGAGCCGGGTCGGCTACGCAGCCCTCTACCTCTTGCTGACGTCGGTGGGCGCGCAGGCGGACCTCGCCTCGATCGTGGACGCGCCGCTGTACCTCGCGGCCGGGCTCGTGTGGCTGGCGGTCCACGTGACGCTGCTCGTCGCCGCGGCGAAGGTGCTCCGGGCACCGCTGTTCTTCGTCGCGACCGCCTCGATGGCCGGCATCGGCGGGCCCGTCTCCGCCCCGGTCGTGGCCGGCGCGTACCACCGGGCCATGGCCCCCGTCGGGCTCCTGATGGCCGTCGCGGGCTACGTCCTCGGCATCTATGGCGGGATCGCCGTCGCGTACATGCTCGGCCAACTGGCGGGTGCGTGACGGGCGGCGATCCGGCCCGCCTCGAACCGCGCGCAGGTCGGCACGGGATGTGGCAACAAAACAGGAAGGCTCTTGTTGCAGGGATGCCCCAGCGAGTGGCCTTCCCCGCCACGCCCCCGTGCCGCCCGAAGACGACCAGATCCCCGACGCCGTCCTGGACGAGCTCCCGCGGTTCTTCGCAGGGGAGCCCGGCGCGGTGGTCGACGTCGAGGCGTGGGCCGGGCAGCACCCGCGCCATCGCCTCCTCCTCGACGCCGCTCGCCGGCTGTGGGACGCGGCGGTGCCCGGCCCAGGCTGCGACCGTCCGCCGGACGATGTCGACGCGGCGTGGGAGCGGTTTCAGGCGCACGTGACCGGCCGAGCCGCCGGCACCGCGGGCGAAGAGCCGCCGGAGGTGGGGTGAGCCTGACGAGCGCGGGCGCACCGGCATGTCCGACCCCTGTCCTCTGGCAGAGCCTGGCCGTCGGCGCGGACCCACGCTGCGCGGTGGCTGGCGACGGGTGTCGCCGTGGTCTGAAGGGACCGGAGTGCCGTTGACAGAACGGTAACGCCCGGACGGTAGGGGGGACCCCGAGGATGGTCGTGGAGAGAGTGCATGAGTCGCGACGGGCGGGCCAGAGACTGGCCAACCGCTGCGGCCGCCGGCGTTCGGGCCGCGCCCGAGCCGCACGGCCTCTCTCTCCTTCCCACCCGTACCCCCTTATGTCTCTCACGACTCTCCGCATGTCCCTGGTGGGGCTGTGCCTGACCGTGGCCGTGGCTGTGCCCGCGCGCGCGCAGTGCCCCGCCGCCGGAGCCCCCATCGTCGTGCTGAACGGCCTCAACGCCTCCGGCAACATCACCGGCACGCAGACGCTGGTCAACACCAACGTCTACGTGCTCCAGAACGTCGTCGAGGTGAAGAGCGGCGGCGATCTCATCATCCCGGCCGGCACTTGCATCTTCGCCGACGCGGGCCTCGAGCCGTCGTCGCTCATCATCCGCCGCGGCGGCAAGATCACGGCCATCGGCA
>JANPJI010000160.1:0-6421 GCA_031425425.1 Rubricoccaceae bacterium | reverse complement strand
GCCCGACGTCGCGACGCTGTTCGCCGTCCTCCACGACGCCTGCCGCCACAACGACTGCCGCGACCCGGACCACGGCCCGCGGGCGGCCGTCTTCGCCCGCGCCCTCCACACCCGCGGCGTCTTCGCGCTCGACGCGGCCGGGCTGGACCTGCTCGCCGAGGCGTGCCACGGCCACACGAGCGACCACACCCACGCCGACGCAACGGTCCGGACGTGCTACGACGCGGACCGCCTCGACCTCGGCCGGTGCGGCATCACGCCGGACCCGCTCTACCTCTGCACGGACGCCGCACGCGCGCCCCAGCGGATCGCGTGGGCACACGCGCGCAGCCTCGCCGGCACCGCCCCGGCGATCGTCGCGACGTGGGACGTGCCGAGCCGCGCATGAACCCGTTCGCGTTCCTGCTCCCGCTCGTGTCCGTCCTCGTCGGCCTCGCCGTGACCGACGTCGCGAAAAGCCTCCACGTGCTGCTCCGCGCGCGCCGCCGCGTCCGGTGGGACGCGCTCCCGCTCGCGGCGGCGTTCGTCGCCGTGCTCACGACGTTCAACCTGTGGTGGCGGCTGTTCGGCTCCGCCGACCCGGCGCCGTACCTGACGCTCGGCGGGTTCCTCCCGCTCGCGGCGCAGCTCCTCGTGCTGTACCTCCTCAACGCAGCCGCCCTCCCCGACGAGGTCCCGCCCGACGGCCTGGACCTGCGGGCCTTCTATGACGCCAACGCGCCGTATTTCTGGATGCTGTTCGCGGTCCACGTCGTGATCCTGGTCGGGGTCCGAACCGTCCAGTTCGCATCCGAGGGGCCGACGGCAGACGGTGCAGAGTTCGCCCGACTCCTGCTGACGAATCTGGCTGCGCTCGCGTCGTTCGTGGTGCTTGCGGCCGTCCGCCGCCGGTGGGTGCACCTGGCGATGGTTGCAGCGCTCGTCGTGCTCGCCTTCACCGGATGGTCCGGCCTCACCCTCTCGGCCCCCTCGCCGCCATGATCCGACGCTCCGCCCTGGTTCTCGCCGCTCTCACGCTCGCCGCCTGCGTGACAACCGCACCCGGCACGCCCGACCCTGCCGCGTCGCCGTCGGCCGGCGTCCTCGCGGGGACCGTCGTGTACCGCGCGCGCATCGCGCTCCCGCCCGACGCCGTCGCCGAGGTGCGCCTCGTGGACGCCGCGGGCGGCGTCGTGGCGCGCGAGACGATCCCCGCGGCAGGCCGGCAGGTACCGCTGCCGTTCGCGCTCCGCTACGCGCCCGAGGCGATCCGGACGGGCGTCGCGTACACGCTCCACGCCGACATTCGCGACGGCGTGGGTCGCACGCTCTGGGCGACGGCCGCGGCGCGGCCCGTGCTCGGCGGCGGGCAGGAGGCCACGACCATCGACCTCGTCCTGACGCCCGCCTCGGGCGGGGACGAGGCCGCCGCGGTGATCGGCCTGCGGTGGCGGCTCGTCGGGTTCGTCCGCGACGGCGACGCCATGATGCTGCCGCCGGGCGAGCGGCTCACGCTCACCGTCGGCACGGACGGCTCGTACACCGGCCAGGCCGGGTGCGTCGCGTTCGGCGGGACGGCCGGCTCGGCCGCCGGCCCGCTCACGCTCGGCCCGGCGCGCTCGACAATGCAGGCGTGTCCGCCGCCGACCGCCTCGACGGCGTTCCTCGGCGCCCTCGGCGGCGCGGCCGTGGACGCCGTCCGCGGCGGCTCGATGACGCTCGTCTCGCCCGACGGCACCCGCCTCCGGTTCGAGCGCGGCCTGGACGCGTGGGACGAGGCGCGCCAGCACGGCGTCACGCTCCGCGCCGTCGGGCAGGAGCCGGGCTGGACGCTGGAGGTCGCGGCGGGCCGCCAGATCGAGTTCGTCACCGGCTACGGCGAGCGCCGCGTCGTCGCGCCCGATCCGGACGAGCAGGCGGACGGCGGCCGGACCGTCTACACCGCCACGACGGATGCGGGCGCGCTGCGCGTCGTCGTCGTCGAGACGCCGTGTGCGGACGCGATGAGCGCGGCTCCGTACCCGCTCACGGTCGAGGTCACGCTCGGCAACGAGACCGTCGCGGGGTGCGGCCGGGCGCTCGACTGACACGGCCTAGCACCCCAGCGACCCGTCGGCGGGGGGTGCGAGGCGGAGCGGGACGGTGGCGCGGCCGGACGTGCATGCGCCGACGAGGTGTCCGCCGCGGTCCATCATCAGCGTGCACGCGAGCGGGCGAGCCGTGCGACTGCCGGCCAGCCGGAAGCGCGGCATCTCGAACGCGAGCCGTCCGCGGCTGTACGTCGCCGTCTCGGTCGTCGCCGTGGGCCCGCCGGCTGTGAGGTCGACCCGGAAGCCGGTCGCGCAGCGCTCGATGAGCGCCGTCGCCGGTCGCGCCGCGCGTCCCGCGCCGAATTGGCCGGTCCACGTGCCGGACGTGAGCATCTGCGCCCGCGCCGGCGTGGCGGCGAAAACGAGCAGGAGCAGGAGGAGACGCATCGGAGCGGCGGGACAGGTGAATGCGGGAACGCAGGAGCGGAAGAACGCACGGTGGCACTGTTCGGGAGACGGCCTGCGCGCAGGCATGCCTGCGCTCCTGCACGCTTCTCACCGCAGCCGGTCCGCAAGATCGTCCGGGACTGCGACCGGCCCGAGTGGCACGCGCGCCCAGTCGAACGACGCCGCGACGGCCGCTGGTGTCCGCGCCGCGCTGCCCTGCCCGAGGACGCCTGCGAGCCAGCCGACGATCGCCTCAGGCGCGACGCCCGCGTCGAGCAGGGCGGCGACGCCGAGCGCGCCGTCGCGCTTCGAGAGCTTGTCGCCGGAGGCGGCGACGAGCAGGGGCACGTGCGCGTATGCCGGGACGGGCGCGCCGAGCGCGTGGGCAATCTGGATCTGCCGCGCCGTCGACGGCAGCAGGTCCGCGCCGCGGACGACCTCCGTCACGCCCGCCGCGGCGTCGTCTACGACGACAGCGAGTTGGTACGACGTCACGCCGTCGCGGCGGCGCAGCACGACGTCGCCCACCGTCGCCGCGACGTCTTCGGCGATCTCGCCCTGGACGCGGTCCGTGAAGCGGACGACGCCCCCGGCGACGCGGAACCGAATGGCGGCGTCCGAGAGCGTGCCAAACGCCTCGGGTGTCAGCGGCTCCGTGCGCCACGCGGCGGGGTACGGCGGGCCGTCCGGCCCGTGCGGGGCCGTGGCGAGGCCGGCGAGGTCGCGGCGCGAGCGGCGGCACGCGAACAGGCGCCCGGACGCCGCGAGGCGCACGAGCGCGACCGCGTAGGCCGCCCCACGGTCGGACTGCCGCACGAGCGGGCCGTCCCAGTCCAGCCCGAGCCGGCGCAGGGCCGCCATCTGGAGTTCGGCTGCGCCGGGCACGACGCGCGGCCCGTCGAGGTCGTCGATGCGGAGCACGAGCCGCCCGCCGCGGCTCCTGGCCGAGGCCCACGCCGCGAGCGCCGCGAGCGCGCTGCCGACATGGAGGTCGCCGGTCGGGCTGGGAGCGAAGCGTCCGACAGGTGGAGACGAGGGCACGGCGTAGCGCGGGTCACGGCCCGGAGTCTACCCGCGCCAGGAGCCGTTCCGCGTCGACCGTCCGCGCGTCGCGCGGGCCGAGGGCGGCGCGGCGGATCCGGACGGCCCTACGCAGAAGCGGCATGGCTCCGGCACCGTCGCGGCGCGCCGCGAGCAGGCCGGCGTGCCCGACGAGTGCGTCGGCGCGGCCAGCATGGTTGGGCGAGGCCTCGGCCCAGACCCGTTCCGCGGCGGCGTAGTCTGCGAGTGCAGCGTCGGCGCGGCCGGCGCGGGCACGGCAGTCCGCCCGGCTGGAGAGTCCCTGCGCGACGCGGAGATGGACCGGTCCGAGGGCGACGGTCAGACCGGCGAGCGCGTCGTCGACCATCGGGAGCGCCTCGGCGGGCGCGCCGCCCTCGCAGACGACCCGAGCGAGACGCAGGCGCGTGTAGAGCGTGCCGGGATGGTCCGGCCCGAGAAGGGTCGTCCGCAGTCCGAGCGACTCGCGGAGGACCTGTTCCGCCTCGGCGAAGGCACCGGCGTCGGCCAGCGTCGAGCCGAGGTTGCCGAGGTCGAGCGCGACGTCCGGGCTCGGCTGCCCGGCGGCGGCGGCGCGGTCGATGGCGAGCGCGCGGCGGAAGAGCGGGACCGCCTCGGCGGGCCGGCCGCGGTCCGCGAGGACGCTCGCGAGGTTGCCGTAGTCGATGGCGAGGTCGGGGTCGGTGGGCCGAAGGAGGGCGCGGTCAATGGCGAGGGCGCGGCGCATGAGCGCCTCGGCGCGGGCGAGGTCGCCGCGGTCGCGGGCCGTCGCGGCGAGGTCGTTGGCCGCCGTGGCCGTGCGCGCGTGGCGCTCGCCGTAGCGGGCACGGACGATGTCGAGCGCCTCGCGGCCGGCCGAGTCGGCTCCGGCGAGGTTGCCCTGGAGGCGGAGCACGTACGCGAGGTCGCTCAGGATCGAGGCCGTCGCCGTGTCGCCCGCACCGGGCACGGCGTCGAGGCGGCGGCGGTCCGCGAGGGCGCGGCGGAGGAGCGGGGCCGCGGCGTCGTAGAGCCCCAGCCCGCGGTAGGTCGCCCCGAGCGTCTGGCGGAGCGTCGCGGCTGCGGCGGGGTCGTCGGCGAAGGCCGTGTCGAGGCCCGCCGCGGCGCGGTCCAGGACGTCGGCCACGCGGACGTCGCGGCCCTCGGCGTCGGGGTCGGCTGCGGCGAGCATCGTCTGGAGAAACCCGCTGACCTGTGCCGACACGCGGGCCTCGCGCTCGGCGCGGTCGCGCTGCTCGGCGGCCACGCGCGCCTGCCACGCCGTCGAGGCGAGCCCCGCCACGAGCGCGACGGCGACGAGCGCCGTCGCGGCGACGCCGGCGCGGTGGCGCCGCACGAACGAGCGCGCGCGGTAGCCGACGGAATCGGGGCGGGCCGAGACGGGGCGCCCGTCGAGGTGGCGGCGGAGGTCGTTGGCGAACTCGGCGGCCGTGGCGTAGCGGCGCGCGGCGTCTGTACGGAGCGCCTTGAGGGCGATCGTGTCAAGGTCGCCGCGGAGGCGCCGCCGCGCCTGCACGCCCGCGACGACCTGCGACGGCGCGGCCGGGGCCGTCCCGGTGACGAGGCGCTCGACGTCGGCCACCGACCGGCCTCCCGTCTCGAACGGCCGTCGGCCGGCGAGGAGTTCGTACAGGATCACGCCGAGCGCATAGACGTCCGTCGCCGTCGTCGCCGGCTCGCCGCGGAGCTGCTCCGGCGCGGCGTAGGCCGGCGTCAGCGGGGCCGCGCCGGTCTGCGTGAGCGCGTCCGCGCCAGTGTCGGCGTCGAGCAGGCGCGCGATGCCGAAGTCGAGCAACTTCACCTGCGGCCCGCCGTCGGCCCCTCCGGACGCGCCGACGAGCACGTTGGACGGCTTCAGGTCGCGGTGGACCACGAGGCGCTGCTGCGCGAATGCCACGGCGAGGGCCACGCGCTCGACGAGGGCGACGCGGTCACGGGCGGACAGGCCGTGCGCGTCCGCATACTGGGTAATCGGCACCCCGTCGACGCACTCCATGACGAGAAAGGGCGAGCCGTCCGGGGCCGCGCCGGAGTCGTAGAGCCGCGCGATGTCGGGGTGGTCCAGCCGGGCGAGGATGTGGCGCTCGGCCTCGAAGCGGCGGACGAGCGCGGGCGCGGCGAGGGCGGACCGGACGAGCTTCACCGCGACGGTCCGCCCGAGGCGCGTGTCGGTCGCGCGGTAGACGACGCCCATGCCGCCCTCGCCGAGGACGGCGTCGAGGCGGTACGGCCCGAGCGCTTCGCCGAGGCGGCGCGCGGCGGGGTCGCGGTCGTCGTCGAGGGCGCGGCGGGCGGCGGGGCCGAGTGTGGGCGCGTCGAGGAAGGCGGCGTCGGCGCTCAGCAGCGCCTCGGCGTCGCGGCGGAGGTCGGCGTCCGGCGCGCCGTCGGCGTCGCGGCAGAGCGCGTCGAGGGCCGCGGCGGGGTCGTAGGCCTCGTCGGCGGCTTCGTAGGCGGCGCGGACGCGCGCCCAGCGCTCGGCCGTCACGGCTCGTCCGCGAGGGCGCGGTAGAGGTAGGCCCGCGCCGTGCGCCAGTCGCGCTTGACGGTCCGCTCGGACACGCCGAGGGCCGCAGCCGTCTCCTCGGCCGTCATCCCGCCGAAGGTGCGGCACTCGACGACGCGCGCGAGGCGCGCGTCGAGCGCGGCGAGCCCGGTGAGGGCGGCGTCGAGGGCGACGAGCGTGTCGTCGTCGCCGAGCCAGTCGTCGGCGGCGAGCGTCGGGACGTCGTCGAGCGCGTGCGGGCGGTCCGCCCCGCCGCGCTTGAGGGCGCGGCGGGCGGCGGGGCCGAGCGCGGGCGCGGCGAGGAAGGCGGCGTCGGCGCTCAGCAGCGCCTCGGCGTCGCGGCGGAGGTCGGCGTCCGGCGCGCCGTCGGCGTCGCGGCAGAGCGCGTCGAGGGCCGCGGCGG
>JANPJI010000159.1:0-3201 GCA_031425425.1 Rubricoccaceae bacterium | reverse complement strand
AAGCGGGCGATGGAGAAGAAGGGCGGCTTCGACGAGCTGTTCGACCAGCTCAACGGCCCCACGGCCGTCGCCCTCTCGAACGACCCGGCCGGCCCGGCGAAGGTGCTCAAGAAGTTCCTCGCCGACAACTCGCTCGAGGTCCCCCGCTTCAAGGGCGCATACATCGACGGGGCCGTCTACGGCGAGGGCAACCTCGACCTGCTCGCCAAGCTCAAGACCAAGGACGAGCTCGTGGCGGACATCCTCGGCCTGCTCCTCGCCCCGATCACGAACGTCGCGAGTGCGCTCGGTGCCCAGGGTGCCGGCCTCGCCTCGATCATCCAGCAGATCTCCGAACGGGAGGCTGGCGGCGCAGCCGATGCGTCCCCTGTCGCTGAAGCCGCTCCCGCAGTCGAGGCGGTGCCCGTTGCCGAGGAGGCCGCGCCGGCTGCAGACGACGCGGCACCTGCCGCGGCCGACACGGCCCCCGTCGCCGAGGAGGCCTGACCCCACCAGCGGCGGACCGGTGCCCTGCACCGTCCGCTCTGACTGCGCCGCCTCGTGGCGCGCGTTCCCTTAATCAGCGGCGCAGCCCGGCCCACACGGGGCCGGACGCAGACCGCCGCCGGAAAAACCGCCCGCAGGGCAATCCAATGGCAGACGTTAAGACCATCGCCGAGAGCCTCGTCAACCTGACGATCAAGGAGGCCAACGAGCTCCTCGCCGTCCTCAAGGACGAGTACGGCATCGAGCCCGCCGCCGCCGCCGTTATGGCCGGTCCGGCCGGGGGCGACGGGGCCGCCGGCCCGGCCGTCGAGGAGCAGACCGAGTTCACGGTCGTCCTCACGGGCGCCGGCCAGAACAAGATCGCCGTCATCAAGGAGGTTCGCGCCATCACGGGCCTCGGCCTGAAGGAGGCCAAGGAACTCGTCGACGGGTCCCCGAACAACGTCAAGGAGCTGATCTCGAAGGCCGAGGCCGACGAGATCAAGGGCAAGCTCGAGGCCGCCGGCGCCTCGGTTGAGCTCAAGTAAACGGCCGCGCCGGCCCGGTTGCCCTCGGGCTGCCTGTGCCGGCGCGGACGGCTGCGGTCGCCCGCCCCTCCCGACGTTTCGGCGTCGTTGCGAGGGGCGGGCGTTCGCCGCGTCAGGCCGCCCGGCCGTGGGACGCCCCACGCCGGGAGGCACGAAGGGACCGGAACCCGGCGTTCCGATCCCGGTTCTGATCCGTCGCCCGCGCCGCAACCCGGCGCTGCGGTGGAGACCTTCGCGGCCCGGCCGCCCCATGCGTGGGGTGCTGCCCGCCGCCCGTCGAGCACCAGCGGTCACCAATCCCCAGGGGTACGCCTTGAGCACCACCAACCGCAAGTCGGCCGCCGCCACGAAGAGCGCGGCCTCGCAGAGCGACCGTCCGAAGCCCAAAGGCGAAGCCACGCGCCAGTCGTTCGCGCGCATCGCGCCCGTCCTCGACTTCCCGGACTTCCTCGAAATCCAGCTAAAGTCCTACGAGGACTTTCTCCAGGCCGCGCTCGTTCCTGAGGAGCGCGATCCCGGCAAGGGCCTCGAGTCCGTCTTCCAGGAGCACTTCCCGATCACGGACACGCGCGAGCGCTATACGCTCGAGTACCTTCACTTCACGCTCGAAGCGCCGAAGCACTCCATCGAGGAATGCCTCGCGCAGGGCCTGACCTACGCCCTCCCGCTGAAGGCCAAGCTGCGCCTGAGCGCCAAGGAGGACGAGGACGAGGACGAGCCCGAGGAGGCCATCCAGCAGGACGTCTACCTCGGCAACCTTCCCGTCATGACAGAGAAGGGCACGTTCGTCGTGAACGGGGCCGAGCGCGTCATCGTGAGCCAGCTCCACCGCTCGCCGGGCGTCTTCTTCGACCAGTCGGTCCACCCCAACGGGACGGACCTCTATTCGGCGCGCGTCATCCCGTTCCGCGGGTCGTGGATCGAGTTCTCGACCGACGTCGCGAACGTGATGTGGGCCTACATCGACCGCAAGAAGAAGCTGCCGGTCACGGCGCTCCTCCGCGCACTCGACTACTCGACCGACGCCGAGATCGTCTCGCTGTTCGACCTCGCCGACCAGGAGCCGGTGACGAACAAGCGGGCGTTCAAGAAGCTCGTCGGGCGGACGCTCGCAGCCACGCTCACCGTTCAGGTGAAGCACGAGGTCATCGACGAGGACACGGGCGAGGTCATCCAGGAGACGACCGAGCGCGAGGTCCTCTTCCCGGCCGAGCACCCGCTCGTCGAGGAGGACTACGAGACGCTCAAGGACGCCAACGTCGAGACGGTCATCCTGCGGCGCGTGCCGAACGACGACGACGAGACGCAGCTCGACATGTCGACGCTGCTCAACACGCTCAAGAAGGACCCGACGCACTCGTCCGAGGAGGCCCTGCGGTACCTCTATGAGCAGCTCCGCGGCGCCGAGCCGCCGGACGTCGAGACGGCCCGCGCGCTGCTCGACCGGCTCTTCTTCTCGGACAAGCGCTACGACCTCGGCGGGGTCGGCCGCTACCGGATGAACCGGCGCCTCGGGCTCAGCCCCGACATCAAGGCGCTCACGCTGTCCAAGGCGGACATCGTGGCGATCATCACGGAACTCGTCAAGCTCCAGAACGGCAAGTCCTCGGTCGACGACATCGACCACCTCGGCAACCGCCGGGTGCGGACCGTGGGTGAGCAGCTCGGGCAGCAGTTCTCGCTCGGCCTCGCCCGCATGGCGCGGACGATCAAGGAGCGGATGAACCTCCGCGACGCGGACAAATTCACCCCCCAGGACCTCGTCAACGCGCGGACCGTCTCGTCGGTGATCAACACCTTCTTCGGGACGAACCAGCTGTCGCAGTTCATGGACCAGACGAACCCGCTGGCCGAGCTGACGCACAAGCGCCGCATGTCCGCCCTCGGGCCGGGCGGGCTGACGCGCGAGCGGGCCGGCTTCGAGGTCCGCGACGTCCACTACACGCACTACGGCCGGCTCTGCCCGATCGAGACGCCGGAGGGGCCGAACATCGGGCTCATCTCCTCGCTGTGAACGCACGGCGTCGTGAACCAGTTCGGGTTCATCGAGACGCCGTACCGCAAGGTGGTCAAGGGCAAGGTCACGAACCAGATCGAGTACCTCGGCGCCGAAGACGAGGACAAGTTCATCATCGCCCAGGCCAACGCGCCGATCAACAAGGACGGCTCGTACGTCAACGACACGGTC
>JANPJI010000158.1:0-5172 GCA_031425425.1 Rubricoccaceae bacterium | reverse complement strand
GACTTGCCGGACCCGTTCAGCCCGAGCACGCCGATCTTGGCGCCGTAGTAGAACGAGAGGTAGATGTTGTCGAGAATCTTCTTGCCCGTCGGCAGGGTCTTGCCCACGCCGACCATCGAGAAGATGATTTTCTGGTCGCTCACGTCGCAGTCCGGGTCTGGTTCATGCGCAGAAGCTAGCGGAGCAGGCTCCCGGTCGCGGTGGAGAAGTGGCGGAAGTGGGCAGTGGCAGAATGGCCGCGACAGGAGTGGGCACTCCGATTCTTGGGTCTGCCACTGGCTACTGGCTCGACGGCACCGGCCGCCGTCATTGGCCACTGGCCGAGCGGCGCAGCCGCGATCAGTCGTCCTCGAACACGTCCGCGTTCTTGCCGAGGTGGTCCGCCTCGTCGAGCAGCGCCTGGTAGCGGCGGGCCCAGCCGAGCGCGTCCTCCCACGTCGCCGCGTCGACGCCGAGGCGCGCCGCGACGTCGCGGACGGCCTGCGTCTCGCGCGGGTCCAGCTTGCCGTCCGCGTAGGCGACCAGCAGCAGGTCCAGCACCACCACGACGCGCGAGCGGTTGGACGAGAAGAGCAGGTTGAGGTCGCCGACGGCCCCCGGCGCGTCGGCCATCTCCGCCGGGACGCCGGCCTCGACGTAGAGCCGGTCCAGCCGCTCGACCTCCTGGATCGCGAGGCGGCGGTCGGCGTCGATGACCTGGCGGGCGAGGACGAGGAACGCGCGGCGCTGCTCGGGCGAGAGGTCGTGGAGGAACATGTCGAGAGGGGCAGTGGGACGGGTCGAGCCGCGCCTGGGGCGTGGCGTGCCGGCGCGAGGCCGCGCGACCCGTCGGGCCGGTGTCTGTGTCCGAGCCGGAAACCCGGTCCGGGGGCGGCAGAGTACGCCATCGGCCCGCGTCCGTTCTGCCTCACACAACCGCAACACCGTGCGCCTCACCCTCTTTGGAGCGACCGGCCGGACCGGCCGGCCGCTCACCGAGCAGGCCCTCGTGGCCGGCCACGACGTCGTGGCGCTCGTCCGCGACCCGGCCGCGTTCTCACTCCGCGACGCCCGCCTCACCGTCGTCCAGGGCGACGTGCTGGACGCCGTCGCCGTCGCCCGTGCCATCGCCCCGCCCGGCGCGCCACCGGCCGACGCCGTTCTGGTCACACTCGGCCACGTGAGCGGTTCGCCGCCGGACGTGCTCGCGCGGGCGGCGCAGAACATCGTTGCGGCGATGACGGCGGCGGGCGTCCGCCGCGTCGTGACCGAGTCGGGGGCCGGCGTGCCGGACGCCCGCGACCCGGGCGGCCTCGGTCCGGCCTTCATGCAGGGCGTGATGAAGCTCCTCATGGGCGGGCTGCTCGCCGACGCGACGGCGCACCTCGACGCGCTGCGCGCGTCCGGCCTCGACTGGACGGCCGTCCGCGCCCCGCGCCTCACCACGGGCCCGCTCACCGGCACAGCGCGGACGGGCTACTTCTCGATGGGCCCCGGCCACAGCGTCGCGCGTGCCGACGTCGCGGCCGTGATGCTGCGCCTCGCGACGTCCGCCGAGTCCGTCGGCGAGGCGCCGCACGTGACAGGAGCGTGACGGGCCGAGAAGAAAACCGGGGGTCACCCTCCTCACATCCGCTTCCGATGACTCTGGACGTCTTCTCGGACATCGCCTGCCCGTGGTGCTCCATCGGCGAGGCGCACCTCGCCCGCGCGATCGCGGCCCGGCCGGACGTCGCGTTCGACATCCGGTGGCGGCCGTTCCAGCTTCAGCCGGGTCTGCCTCCGGGCGGGACGCAGCGGGACGCGTTCTTCGAGGCCAAGTTCGGCGGCCGCGACGCGATGGAGGCCGCCTTCCGCCACGTGGAGCACGCGGGCCGGGCGGCGGGCGTCCCGTTCGACTTCTCGCGCCTCGCCGGCGCGCCCAACACCGCCGACGCGCACCGGCTCGTCCTTCTCGGCGAGGCCCACAGACAGGCGTTCCCGGTTGCCCGCGCGTTGTTCGACGCCTACTTCGCGCACGGCCGCGACGTGAGCGACCCGGCGACGCTCGCCGCGATCGGGGCGGAGGCGGGGCTCGACGCGGCAGAGGTGCGCGAGGTGCTTGCCGGCGACCGGTTCCGGGCCGAGGTCGAGGCCGGACAGCGGCTCGCGGCCGACGTCGGCGTAACCGGCGTGCCGTTCGTCGTCGTGGACGGGCGCCTCGGCGTGAGCGGTGCCCGCCCGAGCGACGTGCTTCTGAGCGCATTCGCGGAGGCGGAGCGGTTGCCTGCGACCTGACCGGGTCGCCGCGGCCGCGCCCCTAGTTCCAGGGCAGCTCCACCATGACGTCCTCGTGGAGTGCGGCGCGGACGTACGCGAGCAGAGCCGTTCGACCCGCACCGTGGCGGTCCATCCGGTCCGGGCTGGTCTTCATCCGGACCCGGCACACGGGCAGGCCCGGAATCACCACGACGCCGTCGACGAGGGCGCGGCCGGTGGGCTCCTCCGTCGTCACGATGCGGACGAACTGGGGCGTCGGGTCGGTAAAGCCGAAGCCTGCAAAATCGAGCGGGAGGCGGGGGAGGTCCATCGGGCGTCGGGAGGGCGGACCTCTCCTATCGTCCCGGCCAGACCCGCGTTAAACGACCGCGCCCGGCGTCTCGGTGCAGACGCCGGGCGCGGTTGAGTTTAACGGGCCGCGTTTAGCGGGACGTCCGCAGGATCCACGCCGTGACGGCGTCGAGCGCCTCGGGGGCCATCGTCTGCTCGATCTGGCCGTACTCCGCCGGCGCGCCCGTTGTGGCCGTCTGGAAGAGGTGGTTCGTGCCGTCGACGACGACGACCTCAGATCCTGACCGGCCGGCGAGCGCGGCCCGCATCGGCGGCGCGTTCTGGTCTGCCGGCACCTGCGTGTCGAGCGCGCCGTAGACCGCGAGGGCCGGACCGGCGAGCGCGGCGAGAGCGGGCGCGGGGTCGTCGAGGAGGATGCCGCGCAGCTCGGGCGAGAGCATCCCTTCGACCATGCGCTGCCGCGCGCCGGCGTAGCCGCCACCGACGAGCCCGAGCTTGGCGCGGGCGGCGGTCGGGATCGGCATGAGGCCCGTGTTGAGGGCCGCCTCCATCTGGGCCTGGAGCACGCTGTCGGGGGCCGTCGGGGCGTCGAGGAGCGGCTGCATCGTGGCGCGGATGGCCGCGCCGAAGGCGGCCGCGGCCGACGAGTCGATGTCGGCCGTGCGCGCGATGCGCTCGTTCTGGAGCGCGTAGAGGTCCGAGCCGCGGACGGACGGCGCGGCGAGCATCACCACGAAGTCGGCCCCGACGCGCGGCGCGAGGAGCCCGCCGAGGCTGTGGCCGACGACGCCGACACGCGCGACGCCCGGCCGGGCGCGGAGTGCGGCGAGCGCCGCCCGCGCGTCGGCCGTCAGGTCGGCGAGGGTGGCCGTGTCGTAGTCGCCCGTCGAGGTGCCTGCGCCGCGGTCGTCGAGGCGCAGCGAGGCGACGCCGTTGCGGGCGAGGTGGTCTGCGAGGACGGCGAACGGGCGGTGCCCGAAGAGCGACTCGTCGCGGTCCTGCGCGCCCGAGCCGGTGAGGAGCAGAACCGTGGGGAACGGCCCCGCGCCGGCGGGCCGGACGAACGTGCCGGCGAGCGTCACGCCCTCAGCCGCCTGGACGGTCACGTCCTCGGTGGCGTACGGGAACGGGCCGACGGGCGTCTGCGGCCGTGCGAGCGGGACGCCCGGGCCGAAGGCGATCGGGAGCGAGTTGGTGCCCTGCGAGAACGTCCCCCGCAGCGAGTCCGCCGCCACGGCGAGGTCCAGGCGCCCGCCGAACATGGCGTAGGTGATGACGAGGCTGTCGTTGCGGAACGTCGTCGTGGTCGCCGGGAGCCCGACGGCCCCCTGCTGCGGGACGTCGATGGTGGACGTGAGGCTGTCGCCCGAGGTGACGACGCGGATCGTGAAGCCGAGCGGAGCCGGCGCGCCGGGGATGGCGAGCGCGCCGGCCCAGTCGCCGACGGGGGCCTGGGCGCGGGCGGCGGGGAGGACGAGCAGGGCGAGCGTGAGCGCGGTCAGGAGGCGCATAGGTTCGGGTTCACCCGACGGGGCGGAGAAGGTGAGGGAGTGGGCGCGCTACGGGGCCGGACGGGGCGGGTTACGGGGCGTCGCGCTGTGCCAGCGTACGTTCGATGCGGCGGTCCGGCACGAGCCACATCCCCGCTACGGCGACGAAGAGCGCGCCGGCAACAGCCGGGTGGACGAGCAGCGCGGCCGGGATCGCCAGGGCATACGCGGCGATCGACAGCTTCCCCTTCGTGTCGGAGCCGACTGCCGACTCCAGCGCCTCGTTCGCCCCCGGCGTCGCCACGATGGCCCGAACGAGGACCGTGAACGCCACGCCGCAGAGCAGGAGGACGACCCCGTAGAGCGCGACGGGAACGGCCGCGAACCCGTTCTCGCCCATCCACGCCGTCACAAATGGAATCAGCGAGAGCCAGAACAGCAGGTGCAGGTTCGCCCACAGCACGCGCCCGTCGACCCGGTCGGTCGCGTAGATCAGGTGGTGGTGGTTGTTCCAGTAGATGCCCACGAAGACGAAGCTGAGCACGTAGCTCCCGAAGACCGGCAGGAGCGGGCGGAGCCCGGCGAGCGTCGCCTCGTGGGGCGCGCGCAGTTCCAGCACCATGATCGTGAGGACGATGGCGAGGACGCCGTCGGAGAACGCTTCGAGCCGGCTTGTCTTCACGGTCTGTCGGGGCGGGCGGACGGCCTGAGGATACCGCGCAGCACGCGGCCCGCGCGAACCCGGCCGGCCACCGAGCATCGCGGCGAGGCGCGCTACGCCGGCCGCTCCGCGCCGCAGTTCCAGCACGCGCCGAAGGCACCCTCACTCACCTCGCGGCACTCGGCGCAGGTCCACGGGGCCTGCGCCTCCGGACCCGCCGCGACCTCGGCGACGAGCGCACGGGCCTCGTCGAGCCGCGCGGCGTCGCCGATCCAGACCTCGGCCCAGATGTCGCTCCACGCCCTATCGCCTTCGAGATCGCTGCGGACGACGGCTGCGATGCCATGCTGTTCGAGCGCGTCGCGGACGAGGTGGGCGACGGACGCGTCTGGAGTGCTGTAGATCCGGTGCATCGGGCCTGGGGCCGGGAGGTGGGTGACGGCGGTGCCGAGCGCGGCCGCGAGGCGGCCGTCCGTAGCGAGGGCGGTGAGC
>JANPJI010000157.1:0-1769 GCA_031425425.1 Rubricoccaceae bacterium | reverse complement strand
CCTCCGTACGTCGACCTGTTCGCGCCGCCGGCCGGCGCCCCGGCCGGAGACGTTCAGGCGTACAACACGGCGAACGGACAGGCCTTCACCGCCGAGTCCAACGGCGTTTTGAGCGAGGCCCTCGCGCTCCGCGCGTCCGGGACGGCCCTGAGAGAGCGGCTGGCGCTCGCGCTCCACGGCGTCCTCACGACGCATTACGGCGAGTACGGAAACCGGGCCCACCGGCTCCACCGGTACTGGAGCACGCTCCGGCGCAATGTCCTCGGGAGCTACCAGACCCTCGTCCGCGAGGTCGGCCTCACGCCGGCCATGCTCCTCTACCTCGACGGCAACCTGAACCGCGTCGGGTCGCCGAACGAGAACTACGCCCGCGAGCTGCTGGAGCTGTTCACGACCGGCATCGACGGGCCGGACGGTCTGCCGATCTACACCCAGCAGGACGTCGCCGAGCTGGCGCGTTGCCTGACGGGCTGGACGGTGCCGTCGGCCTCCAACGACGGCCTCTTCGTCCCGAGCCGCTTCGATGCGGGCTCCAAGACCGTCTTCGGCCGGACGGGTGCGTTCGGCTACGACGCCGCCGTGGACCTCGTCTTCGCAGAGCGTGCCGAGGCGGTCGCCCGACGTCTCGCCCGCGTCCTCTACCGGGCGCTCGTCGCGAGCGAACCCAACGAGGAGGTCGTCGCCGAGATGGCCGCCGTGCTGCGGGCGAACGACTTCGCGACCGAGCCCGCCGTGCGCGCGCTCCTCGCGAGCCGCCACTTCTTCTCGGCGGGCGCGATGGGCACGCGCATCCGGTCGCCATTCGACCTGCTGCTCGGGCTCATCGGCGCGAGCGGCTACTCGGACCCCGAGGCGCAGTTCTCGACGGTCCGCTCGCAGGCGCGCGACCTCGGGTTCGACCTGTTTCGGCCACCCGACGTCGCCGGCTGGACAGGCGGGCGGACGTGGCTGGACACCGGCCGCCTCCCGCTGCGGTGGGTCGCGACGGACCGCGTGTGGGCGCGCAAGAACGAGGCGCGCGCGCTCGCGATGACGATGCCCGCCCCCTACGACCCGTACGCGCTCACCGACGCGCTCGCGGCCCACGTCGTGACGGTCCCGCTGCCCGCCGCGACGCG
This sequence comes from Rubricoccaceae bacterium, assembly GCA_031425425.1. Taxonomy (GTDB): domain Bacteria; phylum Bacteroidota; class Rhodothermia; order Rhodothermales; family Rubricoccaceae; genus DASVSE01. The sequence goes on along the minus strand of JANPJI010000157.1, from coordinate 651 downwards.
CGCCGAGGGCGTGACGATCCTGCTCGGCGGCATCCCGGACTACGAGTGGGACCCGACGATCGCCAGCGCCGAAGGGCGCATCCGCGGCCTGCTCCAGTTCCTCTCGCGCCTCCCCGAGGCCCAGCTCGCCTAGCCCCGCCATGTGCCACCACGATCCCCACGTGCCCGGCCCGGCCGGGCGGGCCGACGCGCTCGAACACGGCGCCGCCCACGACCACGACCACTCGCTGTGGACGCGCCGCGACTTCCTGATGCGCGCCGGGCTCGGCACGGCGGCTGTCGGCCTCGGGAGCGTGCTCGGCTCGTCGCGGGCGCTCGCCGCGCCCGCTGCGGCGTTCGACGGCGGCGGCCTGCTCGCGCACCTCGCCGGGATCGAGACCGACCGCGTGCTCGTGCTCCTCCAGCTCAAGGGCGGCAACGACGGCCTCAACACGGTCATCCCGCTCGGCAACGACCTCTACCGCAACGCCCGCCCGGCCCTCGCCATCCCCGACGCGCAGGCCGTCCGCCTCGCCGACGGCGTGGGCCTGCACCCGGCCCTGGGGCCGCTCGCGCCGATGTGGGGCGAGGGCCAGATGGCCGTCGTCCACGCCGTCGGCTACCCTGCGCCGAGCCTGTCGCACTTTACCGGGACCGACATCTGGTCCACGG
>JANPJI010000156.1:0-7496 GCA_031425425.1 Rubricoccaceae bacterium | reverse complement strand
CACCTCGCTACCAGCCCGAAGGAGACCCCCTTTCAGGGGCTGTCCGGTAACGTTCGAGCCTGGGTAAGGTTCTTCGCGTTGCATCGAATTAATCCACATGCTCCACCGCTTGTGCGGGCCCCCGTCAATTCCTTTGAGTTTCAACCTTGCGATCGTACTCCCCAGGTGGGACGCTTAACGCGTTAGCTTAGACACTGCACCTGAAGCGGTGCAACATCGAGCGTCCATCGTTTACGGCGCGGACTACCAGGGTATCTAATCCTGTTCGCTCCCCGCGCTTTCGTGCCTGAGCGTCAGTACCCGTCCAGCTATCCGCTTACGCATCCGGTGTTCCTCGTGATATTTACGCATTTCACCGCTACACCACGAATTCCGATAGCCTCTCCGGGACTCAAGACCTGCAGTATCAAAGGCAGTTCACCGGTTAGGCCGGTGGCTTTCACCTCTGACTTACAGGCCCGCCTGCGCACCCTTTACACCCAGTGATTCCGGACAACGCTTGGACCCTCCGTATTACCGCGGCTGCTGGCACGGAGTTAGCCGGTCCTTATTCGTACGGTACCGTCAGACCTCCCAGAAGGAGGTGTTCTTCCCGTATAAAAGCAGTTTACGCCCCTGAGGGGTGTCTTCCTGCACGCGGCGTGGCTGCGTCAGAGTTTCCTCCATTGCGCAATATTCCTCACTGCTGCCTCCCGTAGGAGTCTGGCCCGTGTCTCAGTGCCAGTGTGGCGGATCATCCTCTCAGACCCGCTACGGATCGTCGCCTTGGTGGGCCATTACCCCGCCAACTAGCTAATCCGACGCAGGCTCATCCCCAACCGCCTGAACTTTGAACGGACTACCATGCGGTAAACCGTTGTTATGTGGTATTAGCCCACCTTTCGATGGGTTATTCCTCAGTTGGGGGCAGATTGCCTACGCGTTACTCACCCGTGCGCCACTTTCCCTCCAAGCAAGCTCGGAGTTCTCGTTCGACTTGCATGTGTTAAGCCCGCCGCCAGCGTTCGTCCTGAGCCAGGATCAAACTCTCCATAGTAGGAAAGCGTCGTTGTTGTCAATCCAAAAGGACGGACTCGACGACCCTGTTTTTGACTGTGTCTCTCGACACAATCACGCTTTTGAGCTATAATTGACTTCTCGTTCGTACCGCCTTCTGACCATCCGAAGATGGTATTCAGAGCGGCCGACGAGGGCTCGCTATGCTTCCAGTCTCTCAAAGAACCAGTGCACGTTTGGGTGGCGCCTAAGCGCCACTGCCTCCGGTGCGGCCCGCCAACTTACGGAGCCCGTATTGGGCTGTCAAGCGCTTCGTTTTCTCTTCTCCGAAGACAAGAGCGGCCGGCTGGGCCGGCTGGGCCGGCTGGCGAAGCATCCTCACGGCTGGCGCGAGGGATGCGAGACTACCATCTCGGTGCGACTCGAAGCAAGCACCAGCGACGGGTTCGAGAACCCTTCACCAGCCTGCCACGCGCCGAGCGAGGTGGACCGTCAGTGAGCAGAGAACAGTGCGGCTGGCGATGACCCGAAGGCTTCTTTTTTGCCGCGGAGCAATGATAGCCCGACCAACCATGCTCATGTGTGGATGTGCCATGGAGAGACGGTGAGGGTGCTGTGAGTCGGCTCACCTGCGGTGCCTCGGTGCCCCCGTATCTTTGATGGCCTCCCCCCCTTCTCTTTAGTCATGGCCTCTTCCAACGACGGAGCACCGCGCTCCATCCTAATTGACCGGGCACTCTGGACCGGCCTGTTGGGCATCCTGGTCGGCATTGTGGTCGCCGTGCTTCTGTTCAACTACGCCGTCATGCCGATCTGGACGCGCCACGACGCCTCGGTGTCCGTGCCTGATGTGCGCGAGTTGTCTGCAGGAGAAGCGGAGCGGACCCTTGTGCTGGCCGGCCTCGAGGCCGAGATGCGAGAGCAGCCCTTCAACCCCAACCTGCGGCCCGACCTCGTGGTGGATCAGAGCCCTGGAGCCGCGACGCTCGTCAAGCCCGGCCGCCGGATCTACTACTACGTCAACGCGAGCCCGAAGGAGTTGGTGGTAATGCCGGACGTCATGACGCTGTCGGAGGGGGCCGCGCGTCCGCAGATCGAGGACGCCGGGCTGGCGGTTGGCCGCGTCGAGTTGGATTCGGTTCGGACCCCGTACGAGAACACGGTCACCCGGCAGTTGCCAGCAGCGGGACGCCGGATTCCGCGCGGGACGCGAATTCAGCTCTGGTTGAGCCGTGGCGTCGATACGTCCCAGCAGGTCCAAGTCCCCGACGTGATCGGCATGACGCCTGCGGCGGCACGGGCGCGGATCCGAGAGGTCGGCCTGTGGGCGGCCTCGCCCCGCGCGACCGGCGACCGGGTGACGGCGCAGGACCCCGCGAGCGGGACGCGCCTCAACCCCGGCAAGGAGGTCACGATCCAGGCTCCCGGCGAGTCCTCCGCGCTGTCCCCAGCGGCGCCCCCTGACACCACCGACAGCGACGAGTAAGGCCGGGGGGCCTATTCAGCACCCTCCCAGGTGAGGATGTCCTCCTCGGACTTCTGCTCTGACTGCGGGGGCGCAGCCCACACCTCGGCCTCCGGCAGAGCGGCCTTCTTCTCAGTGATGTTGTAGCCCAACGCCTGCCACTGCGTGGCGAGGTGCGCGTTCCACTCCGCGTAGTGCGCCCACTGCTCGGGCAGCTCGTCGTCCGCGTAGATCGCCTCGACCGGGCAGGCCGGCACGCAGGCGTTGCAGTCGATACACTCGTCGGGGTGGATCACGAGAAAGTTGGGACCCTCATAGAAACAGTCGACCGGGCAGACCTCGACGCAGTCCGTGTGCTTGCAGTTGATGCAGGGTTGGGCGACGACGTACGGCATAAAGAGGAGGGACAGAGGCGAAGCGCCGCGAGGGGATGCGTTACCGGCCACGCCGGGCGCGCGGCTAAACTAGCGTAGACCCTCCACACCGCCCTGCGCGCGTCATGTTTCGCTCCTCTCTGCTCCGACCGTCGGTTTGCGCTGTGGGGCTCGTGTGCACTCTCATTCTGACGGGGTGTGGGCCGTCGAACCGACTCCGCGAGATCGACCTTGCCGGGCACCGAGTGGCCGTCGTGGCGGCCGTCCCGCCGCACCCGCGTGTCCAGGCCGGGAGCCCGGCCGAGGCGGGCATCAACCCATACGACCCCGTCGGGTCTGTTCTCCGCGTCAGTACGGCGATCGACAAGCGCCGCGAGGCGCGGCGGGCCCAGGCGCGGCTCGACAGCGTCGTCGCCCGGGTGGACGTCGCCGACCGGATTGCGCGGGGCGTCCTCGTGCGCACCGCCGACGTCCTCGGAGTCGCGCCGGCCGACCGGCCGGACGGGGCTGACTACGTCCTCGACCTCCGCATCGCCGACTACGCGCTCGTCGCCGACTCCTTCGAGGGGGACACCTACTTCGTGCTCCTCGGCGACATGCTCCTCCGCGACGCCGCGACCGGGAGCGAGCTGTGGCGCGCCGACATCCGCGAGCGCAACGTGCTCGATGGCTCCATCTTCGGCCTCCCCGCGGCCATCGGCAACGTCGTCACCGGCCGGGCTCTGGCACGGCTGACGCCCGAGCAGATGGAGACTGGCCTGCTGCGGCTCGCCGACCGGACCGCCCAGCGCGTCGCCGAGCGCCTCGAAGACGACTACGCCCGCTCGCGCGACGACTACGCCGAGCGGCAGCGGCGCGGCAGCCAGTGAATTCGCCCGGCCGAGAGGATCCGCCGGGAGCGGTACGGGTCTGAGCCCCTGCGCCACGTCCGGCGCACTCTTCTCTCCTGCCGCCCGGCGCGGCGCTACCCACATCGCAATGGACTCCCCCACCGAACAGAAGGCAGGCGGCATGATGGACGAGCTCAAGGGCAAGGTCAAGCAGGCCGTCGGCGACCTGAAGGACGATGACCAGCTCCACGCGGAGGGCCAGGTCGACGAGGCGAAAGGGCGAGGCAAGCAGGCCGTCGGGGACGCCCGCAAGGCGCTCGACGACCTGACCGACTGATCCGGCGACGCAACGACGTGAATCGGCCCCGGGCGCTCTGGCGTTCGGGGCCGACCCGTTTCGACCCCCTGCGTATTCTCGGGCTTCTCCTTCCCCTCCTTCAATGGACTTCTCCAAGATCACAGACAAGATCGGCGACCTCGCTGAGCAGGGCGGCGACATGATCGAGAACGCGGCCGAGACGGTCAAGGACAAGGTCGTGGACCTCCTCCCGGACTCGGTCAAGGAAAAGGCCGAGGCGCTCGGCGACAAGGCCGTCGACGCGGCGACCGGAGCCATGGGCAAGGTGGCCGACAAGCTCTCCAGCAAGTAGGCACCCGGCACCGGCTCTCTCGCGCCCCGGCTGCCCTGGCACGCCGGGGCGCTCTCGTCTTATGCCCTCGCTCGCTGTGACCGGACGCCTGCACGAGTACCCGCGCACCTTCTGGCTCCTGCTCGTCGGGACGCTCGTCAACCGGGTCGGCCTGCTGGTGCTCCCGTTCCTGTCGCTCTACCTCACCGGTGCGCGGGGAATGACGGTCGAGCAGGCGACGCTCGTGATCGGGCTCCACGGTGCGGGCGCCTTCGCCGCCGGTGCCGTTGGCGGGACGCTCGCCGATCTCGTCGGGCGCAAGGCCGTGCTCGTCGGGAGCCTCGGGGGCGGGGCAATCCTGATGGCGGCGATTCCGACGGCGGGCAGCTTCCCGGCGCTCGCCGCTGTCGTCGCGGCGTACGGGTTCGTCGGGGAGATGTACCGGCCGGCGGTCTCTGCCGTCGTCGCGGACACCGTCGCCCCGGAGCGACAGCGGCGCGCATTCGCTCTCCTGTACTGGGTGATCAACGTTGGCGCGGCCGTCGGGCCGGCGATCGGGGGCGCGCTCGCCGAGCGCTCGTTCGGGCTCCTCTTCGCGCTCGACGCCGCCTCGATGGCTGTCTATGCCCTCGTGATCCTCTTCTGGGTCGCCGAGTCGCGACCTGTACACGCCGCTCTGCCCGGGGACGTGTCGCGGGCCACGGCTCCGCAGGCGAGTGCCCTGGCAACGGCCCTGCGCGACCGCCACCTCGTCGGCCTGACGCTCGTGGTGTTCGCCCTCGCCGTCGCGTTCGTGCAGTCGTACACGACGCTCCCGCTCGCGATGCGCGCAGACGGGCTCTCGCCGAGCGCCTTCGGGGCCGTCATCGGGCTCAACGGCGCGATCGTCGTCGTGCTCAGCCTGCCCGTGGCGCGGTGGATGGAGACGCGGCACAGCACGGCGTCGCTCGCGGGTGCCGCCGTCCTGATCGCGCTCGGCGTGGGCGCGTACGCCGTCGCGGACACGACGTGGGAGTATGCGGGCGGCATCGTGCTGTGGTCCCTCGGCGAGATCGCGTTTCTCCCGGTCCTCCCCGCCCTCGTCGCCGGGCTGGCACCGGACGGGCTGCGAGGCACGTACCAGGGGGTGTACCAGAGCGGGTGGGGCCTCGCGCACATGGTCGGCCCGATTGCCGGGGGCCAGGTGCTCGCACGGTTCGGCGCGGACGCGTTGTGGGTGAGCTGCCTCGCGCTGGGCCTGCTCGCCGCGGCTGGCGTAGTCGCGCTGCGCCTTGGCGACGAGCCCTCGGTGCCGGGCCACATGTAGCCCTGCACCGAGAGCACCGGTCAGCCGAGCAACTCGTCGAAGATGTCGGACTGCTTCATCGGCGGGACGAGGTCGAAGTGCTCGTAGGCACGCCGCGCCGCGACGCGCCCGCGCGGCGTGCGGGCCATGAAGCCCTCCTGGATGAGGTATGGCTCGTAGACTTCCTCGACCGTCCCGGCGTCCTCCCCGACCGCAACGGCGATGGTCGACACGCCGACCGGGCCGCCGTCGAACTTCTCCATGAGCGCGAGCAGGATGCGGCTGTCCATCTCGTCGAGGCCCGCCTCGTCCACGTCGAGCGCGTTGAGGGCGTAGTCGGCGAGCGTGCGCGTGATGCGGCCGTCGCCGCCCGGCGCGCCGGCCGTCTGGACCTCCGCGAAGTCGCGCGTGCGCCGGAGCAGCGTGTTGGCGATCCGCGGCGTGCCGCGGCTGCGCCGCGCGATCTCGAAGGCCCCCTGCGGGTCGATCTCGATCCGCATGAGGTCCGCCGAGCGCATCACGATCTCCTGCAAGAGGTCCGCCGTGTAGTAGTCGTAGCGGAAGTCGATGCCGAAGCGCGCGAGCAGCGGCTTGGTGAGCATCCCCTTGCGCGTCGTGGCGCCGATGAGCGTGAACGGCGGGAGGGCGATGCGGACCGACCGGGCGGACGGGCCGGAGTCGATCAGGATGTCGATGGCGTAGTCCTCCATCGCCGAGTAGAGGTACTCCTCGACGACGGGCGCGAGGCGGTGGATCTCGTCGATGAAGAGGACGTCGCCGGCTTCGAGGTTCGTCAGCAGGCCCGCGATCGAGGCGGGCTTGTCGAGGGCCGGCCCGGAGGTCGTCTTGACGCTCGCGCCCATCTCCTCGGCCACGATGTGTGCCAACGTCGTTTTACCAAGCCCCGGCGGACCTGATAGAATCACGTGGTCCAGCGACTCGCCGCGCTGGAGCGCGGCCGTGACGAACACGCGGAGGTTGTCCTTGATCTTCTGCTGGCCGATGAACTCGTCGAGCGCTTTGGGGCGCAGGGCCTTCTCGACATCCTCGTCGCGCGAGGTGGCGTCTGCCGGGCCGCGGGCGGGCTGATCCATGGCTGCGTGGGTTGTTTGTGGCAAGGTAGCGAGCGGGTATGACAGGGCGCGTCACCCGCGGCGTGCGGCGGCTAGCTTCCCCGGCCATCCACGCCTGCCGCCATGCGCGTCCCGATCCTCGCCCTCGCACTCGCCGTCGCCACCCCGGCCGAGGCGCAGGTCTTCACCCTCGCCGACGCCGAGGTCAACGCCGTCGGCGGGGTGGTGCTGGACGGGCCGCAGGCCAGCGCCGTCTCGCCCGACGGCCGCCACGTCTACGCGGTCTCGCTCGTCGACGACGCGGTGAGCACGTTCACACGCGACCGCGCGACGGGGGCGCTGACGCCCGCCGGGGCGTTCATCGGCGGGGCGGGCAGCGTGGACGGCCCGCAGGGCGTCGCCGTGTCGCCGAACGGCGCGCACGTCTATGTGGCGAGCCTCGTCAGCGACGTCGTGAGCGTGTTCGCGCGCGCCGCGGCGACGGGCGCGCTGACGCTCGTGCAGACGGTCGTGAACAACGGCGGCGGCGTGACGGGCCTCGACGGCGCGGCCGACGTCGCCGTGTCGCCCGACGGCGCGCACGTCTACGTGGCCTCGTTCACGTCCGACGCCGTGGCGGTCTTCGCGCGGAGTGCCGCGGCGGGCACGCTCACGTTCGTCCAGGCGCGCGTGAACGCCGCCGGCGGCGTGACCGGGCTCGACGGCGCGCGCGGCGTGACGGTCTCCCCCGACGGTGCGAGCGTCTACGTCGCCGGCGCAACCTCCGACGCCGTGGCGGTCTTCGCGCGGACGGCCGCGACGGGCGCGCTCACGTTCGTCGAGGCCGAGACCGGGACGGCGCTCG
>JANPJI010000155.1:0-4455 GCA_031425425.1 Rubricoccaceae bacterium | reverse complement strand
GGGCCGGGATCGCCCGCCCCCGCCCAGAAGTGGCCCGTCCGGTCATCTGCGAGCGTCGCGACGGCCCCGACGCGCGCGCCCTCCGTCTCGGCGACGACGATGCGCGCCGCGCCCGACTCGACGAGCGTGCGGACGAGGCGCTCCGCGCTTGCCGACTCCACGGGCATCGCGTCGCCGCGGCGCGCGAACGCACGTTCCATCGCCCGCACGACGTCCGCCGCCGCGCCCGGGTCGAGGCGCGTCGCCGTCCCCGACTCGCGCGTGGAGCCGTCGACGCGGACGGGGCCGTTCTCGCGGACCATCTTGCGGACGTACGGCGGCGCGTCGGCGAGCCCGGCCGGACCCCAGTACGTGTACCGCGGCGTCGCCGTGAAGCCGGCCCACACGAACGGGCGCACGTCGGCGACGGCAGGAGAGAGGTGGAACGCTACGCCGGCAACGCCCTGTATGACGGCAGCCAGGAAGTCGCGGACGGTCGCGGCGCTCTCCAGCCCAACGTCGGCGGCGAGGAGCGGGCCGGTGTAGGGCGTGAGCGGCGGGACGACGAACTGCCGGAACGGTCCGGTGCGCTTCTCGAACAGGACGGCTCCGATGGCGACCTGCCCGTTGGCATCGCGTCCGAGCGCGAGGTGTCCGGTGAGGCCGAACGCGGCGCAGGCGGCGTCGGCGAAGGCGAGCCCGGCGAAGGCGGTCCGCTGCGGGCTTACGGCGGCGAGCGCGGCGTAGGCGTCGCGCGCGCGCGCCTCGGCGAGCGGTACGATCCGGACGGTGCAGCCCGCGCCGCGGCTCACAGCACGTACTGGCTCAGGTCGCGGTTTTGAGCGATCGAGGCGAGCCGGTCGCGGACGATCTCGGCGGTGATGTGGACCGGCCCGGCGTGGTCGTCCGGCACACGGAAAAGCTCGTCGTCCAGCAGCGTCGTCAGGATCGTGTGCAGCCGCCGCGCGCCGATGTTCTCGACGCTCTCGTTGACCTCCGTCGCGATGCGCGCCACCTCGCGGACCGCCGCGTCGTCGAACGTCAGCGCGACGCCCTCGCTCGCGAACAACGCCGCGTACTGCTTCAGGAGCGCGTTCTCGGGGGCGGTCAGGATCTGGACGAAGTCGTCCTCGCTCAGCGAGCCCAGCTCGACGCGGATCGGGAAGCGGCCCTGGAGCTCGGGGATGAGGTCGGAGGGTTTCGAGACGTGGAACGCGCCCGAGGCGATGAACAGGATGTGGTCCGTCCGCACCTGCCCGTGCTTGGTCGTCACCGACGAGCCCTCGACGATGGGCAGGAGGTCGCGCTGGACGCCCTCGCGCGAGACGTCCGGCCCCGACGAGCCCGCGCCCTGGCGCCCGGCGACCTTGTCGATCTCGTCGATGAACACGATCCCGGCCTGCTCGACGCGCCGGATGGCGTCCTCCTTGGCGGCCTCGCCGTCGACGAGCTTCTGGGCCTCCTCGCCGGCGAGGAGGGCGATCGCTTCGGGGACCTTCACGCGGCGCGTCTTGCGCGTCTTGCCCATCCCGCCGAGCATGTCCTGGAGGTTGATGCCCATCTCCTCCATGCCCATCGGGCCGAACATCTGGAGGTTGGTCGTCCGGTCCAGCGTGACGTCGACCTCGACCTCGCGGTCGTCGAGCGCGCCCGCGCGGAGCTTCTCGCGGAGTTTCTCGCGCGTCCGGTTCTCGGCCGCGTCGGGGGCCGCGGCCTCGGCGGGCGGCGTGAAGCCGAACGTCGGCGTGCCCGTGGTGGGGCGCGGCGCTGGCGGCAGGAGGAGGTCCAGAAGGCGCTCCTCGGCGAGTGACTCGGCGGCCTCGCGTGCCCCTTCCGCCTGCGCCTCGCGCGCCTGCTGGACGGCCCCGTCCACGAGGTCGCGGATCATCGACTCGACGTCGCGGCCGACGTAGCCGACCTCGGTGAACTTGGTCGCCTCGACCTTGACGAACGGCGCGCCGGTGAGTTTGGCGAGCCGCCGCGCGATCTCCGTCTTGCCGACGCCCGTCGGCCCGATCATGAGGATGTTGGCCGGCACGATCTCGTCCCGGATGGCCGGCGGCGCGTGGAGCCGCCGCCACCGGTTGCGGAGGGCCACGGCGACCGACCGCTTGGCGTCCGTCTGGCCGACGACGTACTTGTCGAGCTCGGCGACGATCTGGCGCGGCGTCAGTGCGTCGAGGGCGGCGGGCAGGTCGGGGGCGGGCGTCGCGGCGCCGTCGCCGGAGCCGTCGGTGGTGGAGTCGGTCATGGCGGTGTGGCGTGTCGGAGGCCGTACGCCGGCGGGCGCGGCGGGGATGCGGGATTCCGGATGTCGGGGCACAGGGGGCGCGGGACGCCGGGGCGCGACCGCGGATGGGGGCGCAGCACGGTGGCGGGCGGCTCGGCGCAGCGAGGGCACAACAAGCTGTGCCCCTACGGGTGCCTCCGGTCGTGCGGCATTTAACCCCGACCCCCTAAATCGTCACCTCGTCCTCGAACGGGAGGCCGTCGTCGGTGTCGGTCGCAGCGCCGTGGACCTCCTCGCGGACCTCAACCACCGCCGGGTGCTCGGCGTTGACGATGAGGACGGTGTAGTCGTACGGCATCCCGCGGCGGCGCTCCAGACGGACCGCCCCGCACTCCTCCAGGTCCGCCACGAGCGACTTCGGGTCGTGGCCCTCGCGGTCCCCGATCTCCTCCGAGAGGCGGCGCAGCAGGGGCGTGAGGTAGATCTCGTCGTAGTGCCCGAAGTGGCGCTCGATGACCTCGATCGCGTCGTAGTCGACCTCGTGCGTCGGGTCCTGGGCGGGCTGGAAGACCGTCACCGAGACGGGCGTGCCGGCCTCGGGCTCGGCCGCGAGCGTGCCCTGCGGCAGCAGCGTCGCGGCGTCGACGAAGCGGCCGCCGCGCGTGTGGTCCAGCAGGTGCGGCGAGAGGTGCTCGCGGAACCCGACGACGACCACGCGGCGCCCGGCCGACACGAGCGCCTGCACGACGGGCACGTAGTCGCGGTCGCCGGAGACGAGCACGAACAGGCCGATCTCGGGGTGCTGGTGGCACGTCTCGATGGCGTCGACGGCGAGCTGGAGGTCGGTCGTGTTGCGGTGCGTCGTGGCCGGGACGAACACGGGCTCGATGCCGTGGAGGTAGAGCAGGCGCTGGACGTGGCGCGCGTGGTCGTCGAGCGCCCCGAAGTCCGCGTAGGCCCGGCCGCGGACGATCCGGTCGCCGCTCTCGTCGAGGTGTGCGCGGAGGGCGGTGAAGAGGAGCCCGGCGAGGTCGGCGGTCGAGCCCGCCCCGTCGGCGCGGCCCTTGAGGTAGTGGTGGAGGCTCTGGTAGTCGACGAGGACGGCAGCCTGGGTCGAGACCGGAGCGGCTGGCAGAGGAGCGGCCGGCGGAAGAGCGTCGGGCACGCCTTCGGCCGGCGTGTCGGGTGAATCGTCAGACATCGGTGGAATCGGGTCGTACGGACGGTCAAGACTTGGAGCGGCCTGCGGAGACTGTGGCGGGCTGCTCTTCCGGCGAAAGTAGCACCCGCCCCCGCGACGCCCCCGCGGCGGGACCCCGGCTCCGCCGCGCGCGTGAGACGCCGCCGCCCCGCCCTCACGAATGCCCGACCTCGCCGCCGACCCCGCCGCGTTCCTCGACGTTCTCGCGCTCGCTGCCCACCCCGACGACGTCGAGCTGAGCGTTGGCGGGACGATGTGCCTGCTCGCAGCGCAGGGCTACCGAACCGGCATCGTGGATTTCACGCGCGGCGAGCTGGGAACGCGCGGGACGCCCGAGGGGCGGCTCGACGAGGCGGCGGCGGCGGCGGCGGTGCTCGGCCTCGCGTTCCGCCGCAACCTCGGCCTGCCCGACGGCGAGATCCGAAACACCAAAGACGCGCAGCGGCTCGTCGTCCGCGCGGTCCGTGCCACGCGCCCGCACATCGTGCTGATCAACGCGCCCGAGGACCGCCACCCGGACCACGGCGACGCCGCGCGCCTCGGGGCGGACGCCCTCTTTGCGAGCGGCCTCGCCCGCCTCGAAACCGTCGGCGACGACGGGCAGCCGCAGGCCCCGTGGCGCCCGCACCACGTGCTCCACTACATGAACACGCTCGAGTTCGAACCGACGTTCGTCGTCGACGTCTCGTCTGTCTGGGACCGGCGCCTCGCGGCGCTACGGGCCTTCACGAGCCAGTTCGGTGCCAGCGACGGCGGCCCCGAGACGTTCATCTCGACCCCTGCCTTCCTCCAGTTCGTCGAGGCGCGAGCGCGGACCTACGGCTACCGCATCGGCGCGACCTACGGCGAGCCACTGTTGTACCGCCACGGCCCGGTCGGGATCGGCGACCTCGTGCAGACGCTCGGCCGCGAGCGGCCTGTTCGGTAAAAAAACCAGTTTGGAGATCAGGCGCATGGAGAGAACTGCTGCTGGAATCAGCGTGATTTTCCAGACCTTTCTTCTCCAAACTCCTCACGACTCGTAGGCGTACGCTAGCAGGTCCGC
>JANPJI010000154.1:0-3275 GCA_031425425.1 Rubricoccaceae bacterium | reverse complement strand
CGCCAACGCCCAACCCGTTCACGGCCCGCGCCGTCGTCCGCTACGACATGCCCGCCGGCACGCCGCTCCGCGCCACGCTCCACGACGTGCTCGGCCGCCGCATCGCCGTGCTCGCCGACGGCCCGACGACCGCCGCCTCGGGCGAGATCGTCGTCGACGGGCGGGGCTTGACGCCGGGCGTGTACCGGGTCCGCGTGACGGTCCCGGCCGGCGAGCGCATCGTCACCCTCGTCCGCGCCCGCTGACGCCCTGAGCCACACACCCGGGTTGTCCGACTGCCCCCTGTTTCCCCTCCCGCTCGTGATGCGCCTCGCCCCGCTGCTCGTGCTGCTCGTCGCCGTGCCGGCCCTCGCCCAACCGCTCCCCGGCGCGTGCCGCCTCGGCGTCGCCGAGGACTCGCTCACCGCCGGCGACGTCCGCGCGGTCGTGTTCAACACCGGGGCCCTCTTCTTTGGCAACACCACCACGGACGGCAGCGGCTACATCGTCCCCAGAGGCACGGGCCACTCGCCCCTCTTCTCCGCCGGGCTCTGGATCGGCGGGACGGTCCGCGGCGACCTGCGGATCGCCGCGGCGACCTATGCCGGCTTCAACTTCTGGCCCGGGCCGCTCGGAGCGGATGCGCGCCCAGTCGATCCGTCCGACTGCTCGGCCTTCGACCGCATCTACACCGTCTCGCGGGCCGACATCGCCGGCTACTACGCCACCGGCCAGCCGACGGCCGACCTGCGGGACTGGCCGTGGCGCCTCGGCGCACCGGTCCTGGATGGCGACGGCGTCGCGGACAACTACGACCTCGCCCGCGGCGACCAGCCGGCGATCCGCGGCGACCAGTCCGCGTGGTGGCTCATGAACGACGTCGGCGGGCCGCACACGGCGAACGCCACGCCACCGCTGGGCGTCGAGGCGCGCGTCGAGGCGTTCGCGGTGACACGGGCACCGCTGGCCCAGACGACGTTCTACCGCTACACGTTCACCAACCGCGCGGCCGACACGATTGAGTCGGTCTACGTGAGTCTGTTCGCGGACCCGGACCTCGGAGGTGCCAGTGACGACTACACGGGCACGGACACGACGTCGGGCATGGGGTACACGTACAACGCGGACAACCACGACGAGGTGTACGGCGTGCCGCCGGCGGTGGGATTCCAGGTGGTCGAAGGGCCGGTGGGCCTGCCGAACGGCCGCGACGACGACGACGACGGGACGGTCGACGAGTCCGGTGAGCGCCTCGGAATGACGACGAGGGTGTCGTTAGCTCAGTCTACCGGCCCATCCGACGATCCGAGCACGGGGCGGGGGCGGCACTATTTCATGCAGGGTCTGTGGAGCGACGGCACGGTCGTACGCGAGTTCGGAAACGGCTACGGACAGACCCAGGGCAACGTGACGGCGTTCATGTTCGCTGGCGACCCGGTCACGAACCGCGCGTGGAGCGAGCCCAATCCGGGGGCAGGGCTGCCCCCGCTCCCGCCCAGCGACCGGCGGCTTCTCGTGAGCACGGGTCCGTTCCGCCTCGGCGCGGGCCAGTCCGAGACGGTCACGTTCGCCATCCCGTTCGCGCAGGGCACGTCCAATTTGAACTCGGTGACGCGCCTGCGCGGCGTCGCCGCTGCCGCCCGAGCCGTCGCGCTCGCCGGCGGGCTGGAGCCCTCCCGCGTCGACGGATCGGCCCCGGGAGCGCCTGGGCCGGACGCCCAGCAGGTATCGCTCGCGCCCCCCACTCCCAACCCGTTCTCGGACCGCGCTCTGGTCGTCGTCCGCGCGCCGTCCGGGACGCCGCTCCGGGCGACGCTCCACGACGTGCTCGGCCGCCTCGTGGCCGTGCTCCACGACGGCCCGACCGACGGTGCCGAGACGCCCGTCCGGGTCGAGGGTGCGGGGTTGGCCGCGGGGGTGTACCTCGTCCGGGTCGTCGTCCCGGCCGGCGAGGAGACCGTCACCCTCGTTCGTCGCTAGCCCGTCCTAGTCGACCGTCCACGTGTCGCCTGAGGCGAGGAGCGCGGCGAGGTCGCCGGGGCCCTTCCGGGCCGTGACCTCCGCGACCTGCTCGTTGAGGAGCGCGTCGTACGTCGGCCGCGACTCGCGGTAGAGGACGCCGAACGGGCGCGGGAGGTCGGCCGCCCAGAAGAGCTGGTCCACGACGAGGTGCGCGAGCGCGCGGTCCGTCGCGTCGTACACGAGCACGTCCGAGGCGCCGTCCGCTGCGACGTCCACCTCGCGGATCTTCAAGCCGTCGAGGCGCAAACCGCGCGTGCCGTTGGCGAACAGGACCGGCTGGCCGTGCTCGACGAAGACCGCCCGCTCGGCCTTCGTCCCGCGCTCGGTGAACTCGGCGAAGGCCCCGTCGTTGAAGATGTTGCAGTTCTGGTAGATCTCGACGAACGACGTCCCGCGGTGGGCGTGCGCCTCGCGCAGGACGGCCTGCATGTGCTTCGGGTCGCGGTCCAGCGTGCGCGCGACGAACGTGCCCTCCGCGCCGAGCGCGAGCGCGGCCGGGTTGAACGGGTGGTCCACGGACCCGTAGGGCGACGACTTGGTGACCTTGCCGGCCTCGCTCGTCGGGCTGTACTGGCCCTTGGTGAGGCCGTAGATCTGGTTGTTGAACAGCAGCACCTGCACGTCCAGGTTGCGGCGCAGCATGTGGACCGTGTGGCCGGCCCCGATCGAGAGCGCGTCGCCGTCGCCGGTGACCACCCACACGTCGAGGTCGGGCCGCGACGCCTTGAGGCCGGTCGCGATGGCCGGGGCCCTCCCGTGGATCGAGTGGAAGCCGTACGTGTTCATGTAGTACGGGAAGCGGCTGGAGCAGCCGATGCCGGACACGAACACGACGTTCTCGCGGTGCGCGGCGAGTTCGGGCAGCGCGCGCTGGACGGCCGCGAGCACGGCGTAGTCGCCGCAGCCGGGGCACCAGCGGACGTCCGCGCCGGAGACGAAGTCCTGTCGCGTGAGCACCGGCAGGTCGAGTGCCGCACCGTCGCCGGTCTCGGTCGGGTCGACCAGGCGGGCGCGGGTCGGGACGGTGGGCCGCGCCGCGCCGGGCGGGCGGGCGGGCTTGCGGACCGGGGCGGCCGCGTGCGGCGTGTCCATCCCGACGCCCGCCTCGGCGGAAGCGTCGGCGTCCGTCGCCGGGATGGCGGGCTCGGCCGGTGCGCCGTCGAGCGCGGGCAGCGCCGGCGCGACGACCGGCTTCATCGTGCCCGCCGGCTCGGGCGTGTCGGGCCGCGCACCTTTGTCGCCGCGGGGCGTCGGCGGCTCGCCGCCCGGCTGGG
>JANPJI010000153.1:0-3675 GCA_031425425.1 Rubricoccaceae bacterium | reverse complement strand
CGTGACGTCCAGCCTCGGCAAGGGGATCGTCTCGGCGAGCCTCGGCCGGCTCCTCGAAGCGCGCGGGCTGCGGGTCACGATCCAGAAGTTCGACCCGTACCTCAACGTCGACGCGGGGACGATGAACCCGTACGAGCACGGCGAGGTGTACGTCACCGACGACGGGGCCGAGACGGACCTCGACCTCGGCCACTACGAGCGGTACCTCGGCGTGCCGATGTCGCAGGCCAACAACGTCACCACGGGCCGCGTGTACTCGGGCGTCATCGCCAAGGAGCGCGCCGGCGCATACCTCGGCAAGACGGTCCAGATCGTCCCGCACGTCATCGACGAGGTCAAGAGCTGGATGCGGCGCCTCGCCGAGACCGGCGACTACGACGTCATCATCACCGAGATCGGCGGGACCGCCGGCGACATCGAGTCGCTCCCGTACCTCGAAGCGATCCGCCAGATCTCGCTCGAAGAGGGCCGCGCGCATACGGCACTCGTCCACCTCACGCTCGTGCCGTACCTCGCCGCCGCCGGCGAGCTCAAGACCAAGCCGACCCAGCACTCGGTCAAGACGCTCCAGTCCTACGGGCTCCAGCCGGACGTGCTCGTGTGCCGCTCCGAGTACCCGCTCGGCGACGATGTGCGGCGCAAGATCGCCCTCTTCTGCAACGTCGAGCCGCGCGCCGTCGTCGCCAGCCTCGACGCCGAGTCCATCTACGAGGTGCCGCTGCTGCTGCGCGAGCAGAAGCTCGACGAGGTCGTGCTGGAGCGCCTCGGGCTGGCCGAGGCGCTCGCTACGGACCCCGACGCGGACCTCGCGCCGTGGGTCGAGACGCTGCGGCGGCTCAAGAACCCGGAGGGCAAGGTGGCTGTCGCACTCGTCGGCAAGTACGTCGAGCACCAGGACGCCTACAAGTCGATCTCGGAGAGCCTGCTCCTCGCCGCGGCCCATGCCGGCGTGCAGGTCGAGGTCCGGTCCGTCCTTTCAGACAATCTCACGGCCGCCAACGTCGCCGAGACGCTCGCGGGCGTCTCGGGGGTGCTCGTCGCACCCGGCTTCGGCGACCGCGGCATCGCGGGCAAGATCGAGGCGGTGCGCTGGGCGCGCGAGGGCGGCGTCCCGTTCTTCGGCATCTGCCTCGGGATGCAGGTCGCGGTCATCGAGTTCGCGCGTCACGTCGTCGGCCTCAACGGCGCGCACTCGACCGAGTTCGACCCCGACGCGCCGTACCCGGTCATCTCGATGATGGCCGAGCAGAAGACGGTGACCGACAAGGGCGGCACGATGCGCCTCGGCGCGTACCCGTGCCGGCTCGTGCCGGGCTCGCTCGCGGCGCGCCTCTACGGCACGGCCGACGTCGACGCAGAGACCGTGCTGGAGCGCCACCGTCACCGCTACGAGGTCAACAACGACCTCCGGTACACGCTCCGCGAGGGCGGGATGAAGCTGTCGGGCGTCTACGTCGAGAAGGACCTCGTCGAGATCATCGAGCTGCCGCAGCCGTCCGCGGCGGGCGACGGGGCACCCGCCGAGGGGCCGACGCACCCGTGGTTCGTCGGCGTGCAGTTCCACCCGGAGTACCGCTCGACGGTGAGCGCACCGCACCCGCTGTTCCTGGGGTTCGTCGAGGCGGCCGTCGCGCACGCCCGCGCCGCGGGCCGCTTCGAGGCCCCGCAGGCACCGAGCCGGACGCGCAAGGTCCGCCGCGCCTCGGCGCGCGTGCTGGACGAGTGAGGGGGATTGGAAAGAGGTTTGGACCGTCGGTAAGCCGACAGAAAGCCTTCCGCCAGTTCCCAGTCCCTAGTTCCCTCCCCACCGATAGAGCACGATCCGGCTGTCGGCCCGCTGGATGACGCCGCTGGCGCGCTGCATCAGAACGGCGAACTCGACCGCGTCGCCGACGCGGCGCGCGGCGAGGTCCACGGGGACATAGGCGAGCATCTGCCACGGGGCGGGGCTCACGAGAACGCGTGCGAGCCCGCCG
Source organism: Rubricoccaceae bacterium (assembly GCA_031425425.1). Classification (GTDB taxonomy): domain Bacteria; phylum Bacteroidota; class Rhodothermia; order Rhodothermales; family Rubricoccaceae; genus DASVSE01. The sequence goes on along the minus strand of JANPJI010000153.1, from coordinate 1,699 downwards.
TCCGGTCCGTACACGTCGATCCGGACGTGGTTGTCGCGGAGGTTGATCACGTACAGGCGGTCTCCGTCCGTCGCGGCGCTGGACGTGAGCAGCGGCGGCTGCTCGGCGTCGCCGCGCATGAACTGCGCCGAGCGGGTGAGCGCGGGCGACGAGAAGCCGCGCAGCGCGAGCGTGTCCAGCCGCGCGCCGGACGCCGCGTTCGGTGTCAGCACGTCCACGACGGGGCGGTAGCCCGAGAGGGCGGCGACGCCGCCGTTCCACGCCCGCAGGAAGCCGCTCGCGCGCCACGGCTGGCCGCGGAACGGGAACCGCGCCGCGACGCGGCCGCGCTCGTCGAGGCGCAGCAGGACGGCCGGCTCGCCGTCGGGGCCACCGCCGGTGCGGACGAACAGGCCCGTGTCGGTGGCGAGGGCCGCGTGGGCACCGGCCGGAACGGGAATCCGCCGGACCGCCCCGCTGCTGTCGAGCGGGACGAACGCGAGCCGCTGTGTGCCGCGCTCCAGCACGACCGCCGTGTCGCCGCGGACGCCCGCGAGGTAGGGGTACGACTCGGCCCCGCCGCCGGTGTCAATGCGCCGGCCCTGACGCCCTGAAGCCGTAAACAATCGAATACTCGCCTCCTTCGTCTCGATGACCACGATCCGGGCGTCAGCACCCTCACCGGCCCAGCCGATCGTCGTCGGGAGCGGCATCGGGTCGTCGGGGCGCGCTGCGGCCTCCCACCCGAGCGCGAGCGTGTCCGTCGGAACGCTCTCGGCGAGGGCGATCGACGCCGAGTCGGCCGCCGCCACCGAGCGGTCGTCGCGGCGCTGGCTCGACGGCAGGCAGCCGGCGAGGACGAGAAGCGCAGCGACGGCTGAGAGCTGAAGCGCACGCCAGACGACTCCATCAGGCCTGCCGTCCTGCACATCCGCGTCCCTGCGTTCCTGCGCCCCTTCCTTCTTGCGTTCCATGCTCATCCGGTCGTGGTGCCGAGCGTGACGCGGGCGGTTGTGGCCTGCCCGTCGCGGACGACCCCGAGCTCGACGGTGTCGCCGGGGCGGTTGTCGACGAGCCGCTCCTGGACGTCGTCGTTGGTCTGGACCGGCTCGCCCGCGACCGAGACGATGAGGTCGTACGCGCGGAGCCCGGCCCGATCCGCAGGGCTGCCCTCGTCGACAGACGAGACGATGATGCCGCGCGTCGGGTCCAGGCCGAGGCGGCTGGCTGCCCGCGGCGTGAGGACGTTCAGGCCGGTGTAGAACGAGCGGTCCACGGACCCGGTCGCGCGCAGCTCGTCGATCACGCGGCGGACGCGCCACGCCGGCACGGCGAAGCCGATGCCGACCGAGCCGCCGCTCTGCGAGTAGATGAACGTGTTCATACCCACGACGCGGCCGAGCGCGTTCACGAGCGGCCCGCCCGAGTTGCCGCTGTTGATCGCCGCGTCGGTCTGGATCATGTCGCGGAAGGTGCGCCCCTGCTGGGCGGGAAAGTCGCGGCCGACCGCGCTCACGACGCCCACCGTGACCGTCGGCTCGGCCGCCTCGAACAGGCCGAACGGGTTGCCGAGCGCGATGGCCCACTCGCCCACGAGCGGGTCGTGCTCGGGGTCGAAGGCCAGAAACGGGAGCGGCCCGGGTGGCTCGACCTTCAGCAGCGCGATGTCGGTCTCGGCGTCGCTGCCGACGAGGCGCGCGTCGAGCTGGCTCCCGTCGGG
>JANPJI010000152.1:0-13759 GCA_031425425.1 Rubricoccaceae bacterium | reverse complement strand
CGAGGAGGCCGCCGAGGCCGGTGCCGAGGTCCTCGAGGCCCAGGCCGACTCCGTCGAGGACGTGACCGACGAGGGCACGGACGCCATGGAGGAGGGCGGCGAGATGATGGCCGACTCGCTCCGTGAGGAGGCGGACGCCATGGAGGACGCCGGCGAGGCGACGGACCCGGCCGACAACATGAACGCCACCGAGGACGACGCGAGCGCCGAGACGGGGACGACGACCAACTAATCGTCTCCCAGGTCTCTCGGACCGCGGCGGGGCGGCTCTCTCACGAGGGCCGCCCCGCTCTCTGTCTGGACCCTCCCTGCACGCGTGCAGGGAAGGATGCAAGGGCGGGGAATGCGGTAGGTTAGGGTTTTCCTGGATCTGATACCGATCTGGGAGCCCGGCGGCACTCGTCGGGTGCTTCGTCACCCACCTGCGGGTCTCCCCGCGTTCCACCCCGATGAACAAGATTGCCCTGCTGGCCCTCGCGCTGGCCCTCCCCCTCTCCGCTTGCACCGAGACGCCGGCCGACGCTCCTGAAATCGACGCGGCCACCGCCGCGGTCGACTCAATGGAGGCCATGGCCGACTCGACCGTGGATGCCATGGGCGCCATGGCGGACTCGGCCGGTGCTGCGATGGAGGCGATGGCCGACTCGACCGGCGAGGCCATGATGGACGCCGCGCACAGCGAGGCCGGCGTCGACACGACGGGCATGTAAGGAGGCTCCGGCTCCTCTGTCCCGAGCGGGGCGGTCTCCTGTGGGGGGCCGCCCCGCTCTCCGTTTCGGCCCGTCGCTATGGCCCGCCGAGGGCGGCGAGGGCGGCGGCGCGGCGGCGCATCGCGTCGTCGGCGCGGAGCACGCGCGGCGCGGCGGCGCGCACGCGGCAGTCGGCGAGCGGGCACCGCTCGCAGGTCAGGCTCACGTCGACGCGCGGCAGCGCGGGGTCGTCCCAGAAGCGGATTCGGCGCCGCGTGGCGCGCGTGAGGAGCATTCCGAGCGAGACGGCCGAGTGCGTGCCGGCGCGTAGCGCGAGGGGGCGGGCGACGGCCACGACGAAGAACTCGGCCCCCTCGGCGAGGAAGTGCTGGCGCTGCGCCGCGACGACGTAGCCGTCGTCGGTCTCGCCGCGGCCGGCCGCGCGCGCCTGCCGGCGGTCCAACTCGCGCAGCGCCACGCTGTCCGCCCACCGCCGGCAGTAGTGCTCGTCGTCCGCGACGCCGTGGGGCACGGGCACGCGGCTGAGGTTGAAGGACTTGGTGAGTTCGACGGCGTCCGTGCCGACGGGCTGGTGGACGCGCAGGAAGAACAGCTCGTCCAGGCCGAGCGCCTCGGGCACGCGCTGCGTGAAGCGGTGGAAGAGCATCTCGGGCGTCGAGCGGGTCTGCGCCATGAAGGCCGGCAGCGCCTCGGGGTCCCACGTCGGCGCGTCGGCGAGGCGCACGAGCGCGGCGTCCACGACGGCCGCCGGCAGGAGGAGCGCCCCGGCGACGTAGGACCCGCGGAAGTTGTCGAGCACCTGCGAGAACCGCTCGACCTGGATCCACGACGACGTCAGCGGCCGGTCCGCGGAGCCGAGTTCGAGGAAGCCCAGCTCGCGGGCGTACACGAACGCGAGCTGCTCGTCGAGGAGGGCACCGTTGACGTAGAGCGTCGGCGAGCCGCCCGCGCCGTCCGGGTCGCCGGGGACGAGGACGCTCCGCAGTGAGTGCAGCTCGGCGTGGCCGGGGAGAGTCTCGGCGTCGATGCGGTAGCCGGCGGCTTCGAGCGCGGCGCGGAGCGCGGCAGCAGTGGGCGACGGACCCAGCGCGAGGCGTGTCCGGAGGCGCTCGGCAGCGGCTTCGAGGTCCGGGAAGCGGTTGGCGTGCATCTGCTGGTACGCCCGGAGAGCGGCCAGAAGCACGTCTTCGACGCGGGCGTCGTAGGCCCGGCTGAGGTCGCCCACGGCGCGGACGAGCGCCTCGCCACGGTCTGCCATGCCCGCCAGCAGGTTGACCACGATCTCGGGCTCGACGCCGAAGAGGTCGAACGGGAACGCCCGCAGGAACGGGCTCTCGATGGCGTCCTTGACGGCGTCCAGCCCGCGGTCCACGCGCAGCGACACGAGGTCGTCGTAGGCCACGCCGAGGGCGATCGCGAGGTCGACGAGCTTCTCGGCGCGGGGGTACTTCTTGCCCTGCTCGATCTCCGAGAGGTACGACACGGAAAGACCGGCCTTCCGGGCGACAGCCTTCAGGCCGAGGCCCTGCGCCTGCCGCAGCGCGCGGAGCTTGACGCCGAGGATGAGCCGGAGACGGTCGGGCATGAACGGGACGGGAGACGCCCCAAGCTACCGACCGAGCCTCCGGCTACGCGGCGAGGAAGATCGCGAGGCCGATCGGGCCGAGGATGGCCAGCCCGATGCCGCCGAGCACGGCCACCTGCCGCCACGCGACGCGGGCGAAGAACGGGGGCACGTCGACGAAGAGGGCCTCCTCGGGGAGGCGGGGGCGGTCGGGAAGCGAAGTCGTCATCGGACAGAGTGTGCGGAGTGGAATGCCGGGGCGGGCGCGTGCCAGCGGTGGCAACCATCGTGCCGTGGGGTGCGCCCGTCCTGCACGAGCAGGATCGGGCGGGGTTGCAGGGCACGCTGTGAAGAGATCTCGCGTCGGAGGGCAAAAATGGACGGTTTCATGTGTCCGAACGGTGTGTCACCTCGAGAGTCGACATCTGCTCCCGGTGCACAGCCGCCGCGGCGCGTGGTCGCGTCACGGTCAGGCAGTCATGCCGCCGTCGATCGTCAGTTCGGCTCCGCTGACGTAGCTGGCGTCGGGGCCGGCGAGGAACGCGACGGCCGCGGCGACCTCGTCGGCTGTGCCGTACCGTCCGAGCGCCGTCATCGACGACATGAAGCCCGCCGCCGGATTGCGGTCGGGGTCCGCCGGGTTCATGTCTGTGTCGATCGGGCCGGGATGGACCGTGTTGACGGTGATGCCGCGCGCGCCGAGTTCTTTGGCCCAGACGCCCGCCACGGCCGTCACGGCGGCCTTGCTTGCGGCGTAGGCCGCGTGCCCCGGGAAGCTCGCCGTCGACCCGACGATGCTGCCGATGTTGACGATCCGCCCGCCGTCGGCGAGCCGGGTCGCGGCGGCGCGGCCGGCGGTGTAGACGGCCTTCACGTTGATGGCCATCGTCGTGTCGAAGTCCGACTCGCTCGTCTCGTCGGTGGAGCCCGTGAGGTAGACGCCGGCGTTGTTGACGAGGATGTCGAGGCGTCCGTGGTCGCGGACGACCGTGTCGAGCAGGTCGGCGGTGGCGTGCGCGTCCGCGGCGTCGGCGCGGTAGGCGCGGGCGGTGCCGCCGGCGGCGGCGATGGCGTCCACGACGGCCTGTGCCGCGTCGGGCGAGGCGTTGTAGGAGAGGGCGACGACCGCGCCGTCGGCGGCGAGGCGGCGGGCCGTTGCGGCACCGATGCCGCGGCTGCCGCCGGTGACGAGGGCGACTTTTCCGGCGAGGGGGAGGGCGGGCATGGCGGGAGGCGAGGTGGTGGAACGTTCATTCCGGAATCGAATCGACGCACCTTCTGGAACGACTGTTCCAGAAACAGACAGTTCTTTTTTCGCCCTCTCGCCCGGCCTCCTGGTGCGCCTACGCCCCGCCGACGAGCGCCGCGAACGCGGTCTCGGCCACGACGACGCGCGCCTCGGGCGGAGCCCCGGCACTCTGCATCCCGCGGAGCCCGTAGACCGTGGCCCCGAGCGTAGCCGCGAGCGCATCTGCGTCACGCTCCGGGGCCAGCGCGCCGTCCGCCTGCGCGGCCCGCAGCGCGTCGGCGAAGGCGGCGTGGAGCCGGTTCCAGGCCTCCGCGGCCCGCCCGGCGGTGTCGGGGTCCGTCGCCGCTCGCTCCGCCGCAGCGTTAACGAGGAAGCACCCGCCGCCCTCCGCGACGAGCGCCAGGTACGCTCGGATGCCGTCGAGCGGAGCCGCGGCGGCGGCGACGGTCTGCGCGAGCGCGTCGCCGCCGGCGCAACTGTACCGGTCGAGCGCGGCGAGGTACAGCCCGTGCTTGTCGCCGAAGGCGGCATAGAGGCTGGACCGGCTCAGGCCCGTCGCGTCCACGAGGTCCTGCACGGAGGCCGCCTCGTAGCCGTGCGTCTCGAAGACGCCGCGGGCGGCGTCGAGGACACAGTCGGGGTCGAAGGCGCGCGGACGGGACACAGGTGTGTAGCGGGTGGGTCGTCGAAACGTACGTCAGGCGGCCCTGTTGCCGAAGCGGCGGTGGGGACAACCGGACGCGGTTCGCGTCGTTCACATGCTCCACTCGCCCGCCGCATCCGTGCTCGATACCCGCCTCATCGTGAACCCCCGCGCCGGTAGCGCGGGCGGAGCCGACCTCTCCATCGCACACAGCGCGCCCGGCATCGAGGTCGTCGAGGTCGAGACCGAGGACGAGACGCGCGAGGCCGCCACGCAGGCCGCCCGCGATGGCGTCGCTACGGTCGTCGCGGCCGGCGGCGACGGCACGCTCCACCTCGTCGTCAACGGCCTGATGGCGGTCGGGACGTGTGCCGACGAGCGGCCCGCGCTCGGCGTGCTCCCGCTCGGCACCGGCAACGACTTCGCGCGCACGCTCGGGCTCCCGCTCGACGACGTCGCGACGTGCTTCCGGTGCTTCCCCGAGGGCATCCGCCGCCCGCTCGACGTCATCCGCTACTCCCACGAGAACACGGTCGGGTATGCCATCAACGCCTGCGCCGGGGGCTTCTCCGGGACCGTCGGCGAGACGCTCACGCCCGAGTTCAAGGCCTCGTGGGGGCCGCTCGCGTACCTCGTCGGGGCCGCCAAGCTCATCCCCGATATCACGGACTACCGGACCGAGATCTCGTGGGACGGCGGCCCGTCCGAGCGCGTCCACGCGTTCAACGTCGTCGTGGCGAACGGGCGGACGGCGGCGGGCGGGCAGCCCGTCGCGCCACGCGCCAACCCTGAAGACGGACTGCTGGACGTCGTGGTGGTCCGCGCCGGGACGGCGCTCGACATCGCGCGCCTCGGCGCGCTCGTGCTCGCAGGCGACTACCTCGCCGACGACCAGATCGTGTTCAACCAGGTCCGGAGCGTCCGCATCGAGTCCACGCCCGGAATGTGGTTCAACGTCGACGGCGAGCTGCGGACGAACGAGCCGGTCGAGTTCGAGGCCGTCCCCGGCGCGCTCAACGTCGTCGTCGGGCCGGACTACCTGGCCTCGGTCGAGGGATCCGGTGCTGCGTCGTAGACTCTCGGACCCCAGCCTCTGCTGACATGGCGAACCGCTCACCGTCTCGCGAGCCGCTGACCGAGGAGGAGGCCCGCAAGCGGGTCCGGAAAGAGAAGACGTTCTACGCCGGCCTCGCGTCGTACGTCGTCGTGATCTCGGGCCTGGCCGCGCTCAACGTGCTCACGTCGCCGGGCTACCTGTGGTTCTTGTGGGCCGCGTTCGGGTGGGGCATCGGCGTCGCGTCGGAGGCCGTCCGGCTGTTCGGGCTGCCGGGCCTGGGCGGCTGGGAGGCCCGCCGCCTGCAGGAGCTGTCCGGGCAGGGCGTCAGCGAGGCGCGCCTGCGGCAGGTGCTGGACGAGACGCTGGACGAGCGGGCCGTCCCGTCGGGCGCGCCGCAGAGCGCGGACCGCCTCCAGCGGCGGATCGAGCACCTCGAGGCCATCGTGACGAGCCGCGACTGGGACGCCGCGGCGTCGCTCCCGGACGAGGCACCGGCCCCGCTCGCGTCTCACTTCGAGGCGGAGGCGGGCGAGGAGAGCGCGGCCGAGCAGGCGGCGCGGATCGCACGCCGCGTCCGCTGATGCTGGACCTGCTGCAGTGGCCAGCGATGGCCGTCACGATTCTCGCGGCCTGGCTCGCGGCGTCCACGAAGACGCGCCGCCGGCGGGCGGGCTTCGGCCTGTTCCTCGTCTCGAACGCGCTCTGGATCGCGTGGGGCTGGAGCGACGCCGCCTGGGCGCTGGTGGCCTTGCAGGCGTTCCTGGTCCTCACGAACGTCCGCGGCGTGGCGGACAACCGCGGGTCGGACGAGGAATCGGACAGCCACGACTCGGACGATGACGCCACCGGGTCGAGCCGGTAGGAGCACCGCGCGACATCGCGGCCTACGGCGCGACCTCGACGAGCGTCGCGGCGCTCTCGTTGCCGGACCGGTCCACGGCCGACACGGCGACGGCATCCGCCTCGGCGGCGAGCGGGAACGACGGCGCGGTGCCGGCGACGATCGTCCAGCGCCACGCGCCGCCGCGGCGCGTCCGCACCACGAACTGCCGGACAGCCTCGCCGGGGGCCGGCGCGAGCGTCACCTCGCGCCCCGACGCGCGGGCCTCGACGCCGACACGCGGCGCGCGCGGCGGCGCGGCGTCCAGCCACGGCGTGGCCGGGACGAGCGCGGGCTCGGCGTACACCTCCGCGGCGAGAGCGCCGCCGAGCGCGCGGCTGTCGGCGAGCGCCTTGAAGCTGAAGTGGACCGTCCCCGTCGCCTGCCCGCTCGCGCGCGTCGCCTGGACCTGCCCGACGATCTCGTCCGGCCGCCACGTCCCGACGTCCGGCATCGTGCGGCTGTCGTAGAGGCCGGGCCAGAGGTGGCGGTCCTGCGTGTTCTCGCCGGCCCACCAGGCCAGGAGGCGGCCGAAGCTCTGGCCGCGGCTGTCGCGGGACCAGTAGAGCTGCGGGGCGAGGTAGTCCAGCCAGCCCGCCTGGAGCCACTTCCGGGCGTCGGCGTAGAGACTCGCGTAGGCGTCGAAGCCGGTGATGCCGGCGGGGTTGCCGGGCCGCCAGATGCCGAACGGGCTGATGCCGACCAGCACGTCGGGCTTGACGGCACGGACCTCGCCGTAGAGCCGTTCGACGAACCGGTCCACGTTCTGACGCCGCCAGTCCGCCCGGCCGAGCGTCTCGCCGGCGGCCTGTGCGGCGCGGTAGCTCGCGTCGTCGGGGAAAGGAACAGACCGGCCGCCGGACTCGACGGGGTACGGGTAGAAGTAGTCGTCCAGGTGGACCCCGTCGATGTCGTACCGCGTGACGATGTCGCGGACGACGGCGAGCGAGTGGCCGACCGCGCCGGGGTCGCCGGGGTCGAGCCAGACCTGGTCGCCGTAGCGGACGGTCCACTCGGGATGCGCCCGCGTGACGTGCGTCGGGCCGTGCGGGCCGCGCGCGGACGTGTGGCCGGCGCGGAACGGGTTCACCCAGGCGTGGAGCTGGAGCCCGCGCGCGTGCGCCTCGGCGACGGCGAACTCCAGCGGATCGTAGTACGGACTCGGGGCCTCGCCCTCGCGCCCCGTCAGGAAGCCGGACCACGGCTCCAGGTTAGAGGCGTACAGCGCGTCGGCTGCGGGGCGCACCTGGAGCACGACCGCGTTGAGGCCCACGGCCACGGCCCGGTCCAGAAGCCCGCGCAGCTCTTCCTGCTGGCGGTCCGTGCTCAGGCCGGCCCGCGACGGCCAGTCGATGTTGGCGACGGTGGCGATCCACGCGCCGCGGAACTCGCGGCTCGGGCCGGGCAGGGCTGCCACGTCGAGCGTCGGCTGGGTAGGGTCGGCCGCCTCCGGCGGAGCCGGCGTCGGCACGCCGGGCGCGGCCGGGCGCGGCAGCGGTGCCGGCCGGTGAGTGTAGATGACCACGCCCCGGTTCGAGGAGCAGCCGGTGAGCGCTGTGACGGCGAACGCGGCGAAGAGAGCGGAGCGGAGCACGGCGGTCGGGAATCGGGGGGCGTGCAAAGTACTGGCGTGCAGCCGGCGGCGGCGAAGCCGGTCGCCCTCGGGGCGAGCGCATGCGGCCAGCCCCGATGCCCGGGACGGCTCGGCCCCTCGCCCAACGTGCGCCCGCATTCCCGAACAGGCCGCTGCCCCGGCCGGTCCCACGAGTGGGCCAGCCGGGGCAGCGAGGGGTCGGGCAGGGGAGAGGGGACCCGAGAAAGAAGGGCGACCGAGACGGGAAGCAAAGACAGGAAACGAGCGCACCGAAGAAGGGCGGGGGTAGCGCGCCGAAGGGGGGCCGCTCCGAATCGCGGCCCAGACGTCACCGACCGCTAGAACAGGAGGAGGCTGAGTGCGGCTGCGGATATGACTCCGAGGCGGAGCAGAACCGACATGGGGTTGAGACGGGCGGCGAAGAACGTGCTCATGGCGGGGAGGCGACGGTGACGTGATCTCCCTCGTACATGCACCGTGCCACCCCCCGGCCTCTGCCGTTTTGCACAGCGTTCACGCGGCCTTCTGCAATCCTCCCTCCCGCCCCTCTCAGGGATCTCCCCACCAATCTGCCGTTTCGGCGGTGGTTCTGTGGAGCGATCTGACGCTTGTGTCAGGCCCACGCTGCCGATTCGTCGTCACCGGGCGCGCCTCGCCGATGCGCGGAGCACATACTTCCCGACGAGGTCGAACTCCAGGTTGACGGTGCGTCCGGAGGCCCACAGGCCGGCCGTCGTCTTGCCCCATGTGTGCGGAATGAGGGCAAGTGTGAAAGTCGGCCGCTCCCGGTCTGTGTCGTCGATGCGGGCGACCGTCAGCGAGATGCCATCGACGCAGATGCTGCCGCGCGGAATGACGAGGTCGGCGTGCTCGGGTGGGTAGGCGACGGTGACGAGGTGCGAGTCGGCGAGCGCCTCGACTGAGACGACGGTGCCGGTCGTATCCACGTGCCCCTGCACGAGGTGGCCGTCGAGCCGTCCACCGAGGCGGACGGCCCGTTCGAGGTTGACGCCATCCCCCGCCGCGAGGCGGCCGAGCGTCGTCTTGGAGAGCGTCTCCTCGACCGCGATGGCCTCGAACGCCGCGGCGTCCTGCGCCACGACGGTGAGGCAGACGCCATCTACGGCGACGCTCTCGTCCACGTCCAACTCGGCGGCGAACGAGCACGCGAGGCGCAGGCGCTGGCCGCCCGCCCGGGTCAACCCGGACCTGAGCGGCGTCACGGCCGCGACGCGGCCGACCTCTTCGACGATTCCGGTAAACATCGGTCAGCGGGGGGCTCCGAGGAGGACGCCGACGGCCGCGCGGATGTCCGCCTCCGCCTCGGGGTTGTCGTCGTCGTGAACGACCGTGAAGCGGACGTCGCCGTCGGGGCCGATGAGGTAGTACGTGGGAAAGGCGCGGACGAGGTAGGCCTCAACAAGGCCGGTCGGAGCATGGACGACCGGGTACGTCGCGCCGCGCTGCCGCGCGAAGGCCTCGGCGTCGGTGCCGGTATCCTCGTACGAAGCCAGCCCGAGCACGACGAGGTCCGGATACGCGGCGTGCAGCGCTTCGATCTCGGGGAGCGCAGCGACGCACGGCGCGCACCACGTCCCCCAGAAGTCGACCAGGACCGGCCGGCCGCGGTAGTCGGCGAGGCGCACCGTCTCGCCGGTCGGCGTCACGAGCGAGAACGCGGGCGCCTCGACGCCGAGGGCGAGAAGCGGCTCGCCGGACGAGTCGTACGGGACCTCGGCGTAGCCGTCGCTGCCGCGGAGCGAGAACACCGATTCGGCCGGTGCGGGGATCGCCCGCAGGGCCGAGAATTGAATGTCGATCGTTTCCAGATCGTCGCCCGCGTTGCTCGCGCGAATGACGATCTGCGAGGGGAAGCGTGTCGCGTCGTCGTAACAGACCTCGATCTGCGGGCCGGGCACGTCGAGCGGCTGGGCCGAGTACGTCAGCTTTCGGCACGGCGCGCCTCCGACCGCAGCGCGCCCGCCGTCCGTCAACTCGGCCGCGGCATTGTGCATGTTCAACAGGCCTGTCCCGGCCGTCGGATGGTACCCGAGGAGCGAGACGACGCCCTCGTTCATCTCGGCCAGCGTCGAGTCCACGTAGGTTTTCCGGGTCCGAGGGACTCGAACCCGGTACAGCTCCCCGTCGAAGGCGTACGTCTGGTCCTGGAAGTCGAACCGGAAGAGGGCTCTGCCGGCCACCGTGTCGACGCTCGTGATCGCCGTTCCCAACTCTGTCCAGGTGGTGTCGGCGGTCTCGTAGCGGAACGAGAACCGGTATCCGTATGCGGGGGAATCGAACGTAGCGGTGTAGGCCGCGGTGGCTACCTCGTCTGGCGTTTGCGCCGACGCGCGAGCAGCGACCACGAGCAGGGCGACGAGAGCGAGGCGGGCGAGCATCGGGCGGTAGCGGACGAGTGCGGAGAATACGGCGTGCCTAACTGGCGAGACGTGAGGCGGAGAGGAGCGCGTCCGGGCCGACGGTTTCCCACATGGCCTCGCCGAACACGAGCGCCTCGGCCATCGCCGCTACGCCGAGCGCGCGCACGGCGGGCGTCCCGGCACCGACCAGTTTTGGGGCGACGAACCACCGGAGCCGGTCCACGAGGCGCGCCCGCAGCAGGGCCGTCGCCAGCCCCGGCCCGGCCTCCACGAGGACGGACTGCAGCACGGACCGGCCGTCGGGGAGCGCCGTGCCCGAGGCGTCTGTGCCTGCGCCGAGGGCGTTGAGGAGCGCGCCGAGGTCGAGGTGACCGTCCGCCTCGGGGATCGTCCAGACGGCCCCACCGGTGGCCCGGAGCGCCGCGGCGTAGGCCGGTGCCGCAGCAGGACCGACGACGGCGAGGGTATGCGAGGCGTCGGCCTCGCTGAACAGGCGAAGGGCAGGCGAGAGCGTGCCGCCGCGGTCGAGGACGATCCGCAGCAGGCCGGCCGCACCGGGCGCGAGCGGCGCGTCACGAACCGTCAGCGCGGGGTCGTCGGCGCGGGCCGTGCCTGATCCGACGAGGACGGCGTCGCTCGCGGCCCGCCAGGCGTGGACGCGCGCGCGCGCCTCGGGGCCGGTCACCCAGCGGCTGTCGCCGGTGCCCGTCGCGACCTGCCCGTCCAGCGTCGCGGCGACCTTGAGCGTCACCAGTGGCCGGCCCGTCGCGGTGTGCGTCAGGAAAGCGGCGTTGAGCCGGCGCGCCTCGGCCGCGCACAGGCCGACGTCCACCGGAATGCCGGCCGCACGGATCTGTGCGAGTCCCCGCCCGGCGACGGCGGGGAACGGGTCCTCGTGGGCCACAACGACGCGTGCGAACCCGCGCTCCACGACGAGGTCGGCGCAGGGCGGCGTCCGGCCCCAGTGGCTGCACGGCTCCAGCGTCACCACGAGGCACGCCTCGGCGAGGCGCGCGCCGAACCCGCGGCGCTCCGCCTCGCGGACGGCCCACACCTCGGCGTGCGGCCCGCCGAGGTGCCCGTGCCAGCCCTCGCCCCAGATCCCGCCATCCGGACCGAGAATCACGGCCCCGACGAGCGGGTTCGGCGAGACGGCCCCCGCGCCGCGCGCGGCGAGCGCCAGCGCTCGGTCCATGGCCTGCGTGTCGGTGAGCGCACCCGTCATACCTCCTCGGTGCCTGCCGGCAGGGCGTCGAGCGCCCACTGCTCGACGTAGAACCTGGACTCGCTGCGGACGCGCGGAAGCACAAATCGCCGGACGCCGGGGGCCGGGTGGGCGCGGAACGCCGCGACGAGGTCCTCGCGCAACGGGCTTCGGGCGACGACGCTCCAGTCGTGGCCGTCGTGCGCGGGCTCGGGGAGCAGAAAAGCCACGGCCTCGTCGGCGCGGAGGAGCGTGCGGAGTGCGTCGGCCGAGAGGGCCGCGTCGCCGAGGACGACCGTGGCGAGGATGTCGGCCGGGACCGGCCCCCACGCGAGGGCGAGCGCGAGCGTGCCGGCCGGGGCGGCGAGTGCGGCGCGCGCCTCGCGGACGAGAACCTCCGTCGCGCGCCCGCCGGCCGTGAGGCGCGTCCACGTGCGCTCCCCGGCCCACGTCAGGAGAGGGTCCGCCCACGCCTCCGGCACGCCGAGCGCCGTCAGGCCGACCCGCAGCGGCTCGCCGGCCGCCCCGAGGCGCGTCCCAGCGAGGTAGGCCCGCGCGAATGGGGAGGCCGGCGCGCGGAGGGCGGCGAGGAACGCCTCGGGGGAGCCCGGCGGGGCGGGCGTTTCGCCGTTGCCCGCCTGCGGCGGGGCGCCGCCGCCGAGCGCGGCCGGGTCTTCGACGAACACTTTGACGACGTCCATGGAGCGTCTATCGCGCCCGGCGTGCCCGCGTTCCACGCGCCGCCTCGCGGCGGGAGCCGGGGCGCGCTGTCGGGCGTTGCGTCCGTTCCCGATCTCCCTGCCATGAAGGCCCTCTCCTCCGCGCTCTCCTGGGTGGCCATCGCCGCGATCGTCGTGGTGGCCCTGCCCGCCGTGGCGCTGGTGCGTCTGTTCGACCGCGACCCGGCGCGCTACGCGACCGGCCGGGTGTTCCGGTGGTTCGGCAGCACCATCACGCGCGTCAACCCGGCGTGGACGGTCCGCATCACCGGCGACCTCCCCCCGGACCCGCGGCGGCCGTACGTCGTCGTGAGCAACCACCAGTCCAACGCCGACATCCCGCTCATCTCACGGCTGCCGTGGGAGATGAAGTGGGTGGCCAAGAAGGAGCTGCTCGCCGTGCCGCTGCTGGGCTGGGAGATGACGATGGCCGGCGACATCCCCGTCGACCGCCGCGACCCCGAGAGCCGCGCCCGCGTCCTGGTCCGCGCCCGCGACATGCTCGCCAAGCGGTGCTCGGTGATGTTCTTCGCCGAGGGCACGCGCAGCCGCGACGGCCGCGTGAAAGCGTTCCAGGACGGCGCGTTCCGGCTCGCCATCGAAAGCGGTGTTCCGGTCCTCCCGCTCGCGGTCGACGGGACGATGGACGCGCTCCCGAAAGATGGGTGGGTGTTCAGCCGGGCCACGTGCCGCGTCCACGTCCTCACGCCTGTCGAGACGGCCGGGATGACCGTGAACGATGTTTCGGTGCTGCGCGAGCGCGTCCGCCGCCAGATCATCGCCGAGGTTGCCTCGTGGCGCGGCGTCCCGTTCGCAGAGGTCGACGCCCTGGCCGCACCCGTCGAGGCCGTGGTGTAGGACCGCTCGAAGACGCGTCGAAGAGCGCTGCGGGGTGTGCCGGGCGCATTGGCCGACCGGGCACCGGGATTGTACCTTGGTCGGCTTGCGCGAGGCCCGCCCCGCGCCGGACGCTGCCCGATAGCTCAATTGGCAGAGCGCCAGTTTCTGGATCTGGAGGTTCAAGGTTCGATTCCTTGTCGGGCAACAGTGGCAACGGCCGCTCCGGTTCATCCGGAGCGGCCGTTGCCGTTTTCGGGTGGTGCTGTGCGGAGTGCTTCGGAAAGCCCTGCCGGGACCGGTTCCTACTCCGCGCGCACCATCCGGCCGGTCGCCGAGTAGTCGCGGGCGGTGCCATCGGCCCGGACGCGGTACACGTACAGGCCGGAAGCGAGCGACGAGCCGTCGAGCCGGACGGTATGGCCGCGGCCAGCCGGGAGCTCGCCGGCGTCCACCTGAAGCATACGCCGGCCGACCACGTCGAACACCTCGACGGTGACGGCGGCCGCCTCGGGCAGGTCGAGCGTGAGCGTCGTCGCGCCCGAGAACGGGTTCGGCGCGGTGCGCCCGACGGCGAATGCTCCGGGCGGCCCGGCGGGGCTCTCGCCGGCGACGGTCATCCGGCGCTGGATCGTGATCGCCGTCGGCGCGCCGTTGGCGCCGAAGCCGCCGTCGCGGCTGCGCGCGCGGTGGACCAGCGCGAGCGACTGCCCCGGCTCGACACCGAGTGAGGCGAGCAGCGCGTCGACCGCGCCGACCGTCGTCTCGAAACGCGCCTCGGTGAGAATGCCCGACGCGAGAACGACGTCCGCGAAGGCGGCGTCGCGGGCGAGCTGCCACGTGTGGACGAGCGCGTTCGCGTTCGGGTCGCTCGCGGTCCACGTGACCACGACCGGCGTCCAGTCGTCGCCCGTGAGGACG
>JANPJI010000151.1:0-5613 GCA_031425425.1 Rubricoccaceae bacterium | reverse complement strand
GCGCCCTCGCCGTCCTCGGTGCCCTCGGCGAGCCCGCCTTCGAGGTTGGCCGCGTGATCGGGGAACGGGACTAGGGAACCGCCGGGCAGCCCGAACCCGCCATCGGGGCCTCTTCCCACTCCTTCTCACCCGTGTCGCCCGCATTCGCAGTCACCGATGGCCGATCCCAGATCCCCTACTCCCTCCCGGCCCATCGCCGTCCTCGGCGCGGGAAGCTGGGGCACGGCTCTGGCTGCGAGCCTCGCCGCAGGCGGCCACGACGTGCGCCTGTGGGCGCGCCGCGCCGAGGCGGCGGAGGTCATTGAGCGGACGCGCCGCAACGAGGCGTACCTGCCCGGAGCCGTGCTCCCGGCGGGCGTCCGCGCCACGTCCAGCCTTGAGGACGCGGTGGACGGGGCGTGGCTGTGGGTCGTCGCCGTGCCGAGCCAGTCCGCCCGCGACGTTCTCGGCGCGCTGGCCGCGCACATCCAGCCTGGGCTCACCGTCATCTCCGTGGCCAAGGGCATCGAGAACGAGACGCTGCTCACGGCGACGGGCGTCGTCCGGAGCGCGCTCCCGGCGCTCGACGCGGCGCGCGTAGGCGTGCTCTACGGGCCGAGCCACGCCGAGGAGGTCGCCCTCGGACAGCCGACGAGCGTCGTCGTGTCGCTGCCAGACGTGGCCGCAGCCGGGGCCGTCCAGGCGGCGTTCATGACGCCCGGTCTGCGCGTGTACGCCAATCCGGACGTCGTGGGCGTCGAGGTGGCGGGCTCGGTCAAGAACGTCATCGCGCTCGCGGCCGGCATGGGCGACGGGCTCGGGCTCGGCGACAACGCCAAGGCCGCCCTCGTCACGCGCGGCCTTGCCGAGGTCACGCGCCTCGGGCTGGCGATGGGGGCGGACGCGCACACGTTCGCCGGCCTCGCCGGCCTGGGCGACCTCGTGGTGACGTGCTTCTCGCGGCACAGCCGCAACCGCGCCTTCGGCGAGCGGATCGGCCGCGGCGCGACGGTCGCCGAGGCGCTCGCCGCGTCGACGATGGTCGTCGAGGGCGTCCGCACGACTGCGTCGGTGCGCGCGCTCGCGCTTAGGCACGGCGTCGAGATGCCCATCGCCGAGGCCGTCGGGGCGATCCTCGACGGCCGCCTGCGCCCCGATGCGGCGGTCCGGATGCTGATGGAGCGCGACCCGCGCCTCGAAGGCGTGCGCCTTGGCGGCGCGCACATCGACGGGCACGTCGCGTTCGACGGGACCGAAGCCTAGCCGATGCGCCTGCGATGACCCACGAGGACCTCAAGCGGCTCGTCCTGCTCGGCGAGGGCGCCCGGCTGGAGTTCAAGAACCGCGTCCCGCGCCCCGAGCGCATCGCCCGCGAGGTGATCGCGTTCGCGAACACGGACGGCGGGACGGTCCTGATCGGCGTCGACGACGACGGGACGCTCGTGGGCCTCCGCGACGCCGAGGAGGAGCTGTTCGCGCTCTCGACGGCCCTCCGCGGGCGCGTCGAGCCCGAGGTCGAGGTCGCGATCTCGGCGGTCCGCGTGAGCCGCCGCCGCGATGTGCTCGTGGTGCGCGTGCCCGCGAGTGCCGACCGGCCGCACGTGCTCGTGCCTGAGCCGGGGGCCGTGGGCGAAGCCGCGCGGCAGCACGCCTACGTCCGCGTGGCGGACCAGTCGGTCGAGGCCAGCCGCGAGTCCATCCGCGTGATGCGCGCCGACGGTCGCGGCGAGGGCGTCGCGTTCACGTTCGGCGAGCCCGAGCGGCGGCTGCTGGAGTACCTGGACCGCCACGAGCGGATCACGGTCGGCGAGTACGCGCGGATGGCCGAGATGCCGCCGTGGCGCGCCTCGAAGACGCTCGTCGCGCTCGTCCGCGCGGGCATCGTGCGGCTGCACCCGCGCCCCGGCGGCGAGGACGTCTTTACGGCCGCGGGCTGACGCCGGGGCCCCTCACCCAGGCGCATCCCGCGGTCCGGTGCCGGAGAAGGCCAGCGCGACCTCGCGCACGACATCAGGCGTGACGCACGTCGGATCGGCCGAGAGCGACATCGGGAGACGGGTCAGGTGGACGGCACCGCACCGCGCGACGGTAGCGGGCACGTCCGAGCGGCGGCCAGGACTCAGCCGAGCCCGTCGAACTCGGTCAGCATCGGGTCGCCGAAGCGGGCCGCGTCGCGGCTGTTTTTCTGGACCACGACCGCCCCGAACAGGCCGAGCACGAACGCCATGAGGTAGAAGCCTTTCTCGCTCAGCGCCAGCGTCGCATTCCACAGCCCGACGCCGAGGAGGACGAGCGCGGACGCCAGTGCCACCCAGCACAGGCCGAAGTAGAGCGTCGTGACGGGGATCCCGTCGAGGCGGTCGCGGACGGACTTCTGAAGCGAGACGGCGGCGAAGAGGCCGAACAGGAGCAGCGTGAGGTAGTAGCCTTTTTCGTTGAGCTCCATCGTCGTCGCGTTCGAGAGGCCGACGAGGAACGCGATGGCACCGCAGAGAAGCGCGGCCCACGACGCTCCGATGAACGCGGACGATGGCGAGGCAGGAGAGGAGGTCATGGCAGTCCAGGAATGGAAGGGACGGGCGACGAGGTGCCGCCCGCGTCTGCCCAATCTCTGCCAAGAGGCGGCGTGCTGCCTGATCGGATCAGACGGTGCCGCGTGGTGCGATCGGACTACCGCAGTGGCCAGACAGCGCCCTGGGTGCGGCCGTGACCCGTCTCGTCGTCGTAGCGGCGGTGCGCGGCGTCCGTCTCGATGCGGAGGCGCTCGGCGCGGCGGCGCGCCTCGGCGTCGGCCTCGGCGCACGTCGGTCCGGCGAGGCCATCGAGTTCGGCGCGGACGCGCTCGGCCCCGCCCTCGGCGAGGACGCGGTGTCGGTCCTCGTGGCGGCGGAGGCTCCCGTCGAAGCGCGCCCAGTCGCGGCGGAGGGCGTACGGGGCGTCCGGCGCGGGCGTCCACGCGGGAAGCGCGACCGAGACGTCGAGCGTCACCTGGACGTTGCGGAGCCGGCAGCTGTCCGCCTCGGCGCGGTGGACGTAGCGGAACGACAGCTGGGTGATGGTCAGGCCGAAGAACGTCTCGCCGTCGGTGCGCGGGGCGGCGGCGTCCATCGAGGCGAGGATCTCGTCGGCGCGGGCTCCCGTGACGGCGTACGTCCGCTCGTCGACCCGCGTCCGCACCGGCGGCGACGGAGCCACGACACCGCCGCCAGCCACCGACTCGGCGATCAGTCCGCCCGCCCGTCCGCCCGGCAGGAGGCCCGGACGGACGAGGAGCACGGCGAGGACGAGGACCGTCACCGCGGCGAGGCCGAGGAGCCGTGCGAGCAAAGGGGACGTCTCGGGCATCAGGGAGAGCGGGGGCTCCCTGATGGATCGGCCGATGCCTCCCGCCCCCCGCGTCTGCCTCTTCACCCGGCCCGATCGGAACGCCTGGGCGACGCCCTACGCCACGAGGACCGGCCCCGCGAGCCCGTCGCCCGACGCCTCGGCCGGCATGGGCGGAGGGGCCGCCGGGCTGTCCGGGTCGTAGCCGAGAGCCGGCGTGAGCCACTTCTCGGCCGTCTCGAACGCCATGCCCTTGCGCGCCGCGTAGTCCGCGACCTGGTCGCGGCCGAGCGGGCCGAGGTTGAAGTAGTCCGCGTCGGGGTGGCCCAGAAAGAGCCCGCAGACGCTCGACGGCGGCGTCATCGCGAGGTGCTCCGTGAGGCCGACGCCCGTCGCGGCCTCGGCGCCGAGGATCGCGAAGAGCGTCGTCTTCTCGGTGTGGTCCGGCTGCGCCGGGTAGCCCGGCGCAGGCCGGATGCCAGCGTAGCGCTCGCGGACGAGGTCGTCGGCCGAGAGCGCCTCGTCGGGCGCGTAGCCCCAGGCGTCGGTGCGGACGTGCCGGTGGAGCCACTCGGCGGCGGCCTCGGCGAGGCGGTCCGCGACGGCCTGCACGAGAATGGCGTGGTAGTCGTCGTGGTCGGCGCGGTAGGCTGCCGCCAGCTCCTCCGCCCCGTGGACCGTCACGACGAACGCGCCGACGTGGTCCGGCACACCGCTGCCCGCCGGCGCGACGACGTCCGCGAGGGCGCGGTTGGGCTTGCCCGGTGTCTTGGGCGTCTGCTGGCGGAGCGTGTGGAACGTGGCGACGGTGGCCGACCGGTCGGGCGTGAGCAGCCGGACGTCGTCGCCCCACGCCTCGGCCGGCCACAGGCCGAAGACGGTGCGCGGCACGAGGAGGCCGTCCGTCTCGATGGCGTCCAACAGCGCCTGCGCCTCATCGTAGAGCACGCGGGCCTGGACGCCCGTCGCCGGGTCCTCGAGGATCTGCGGGTACTTGCCCTTCATCTCCCACGCGATGAAGAACGGACCCCAGTCGATGAGCGGGCGGAGGTCGGCCACGGACGGGCTGAGGGTCTGCACGCCGAGGTGCCGGGGCGCGGGCGGGACGCGCGCGAGGTCGAGCGGCGCGGCGTTTGCGCGGGCGGCGGCGAGCGGCAGCACGACGGTCGCCCGCTGCTTGGCCGCGTAGCGGGCGCGGACCGTCTCGTACTCGGCCGCGACGTCGGCGGCGAACGCGGCGCCCGCGTCGGCCGAGACGAGGCTCGACACGGCCGGGACGCTCTTGCTCGCGTCGAGGATGTGGACGACCGGGCCGCTGTAGTGCGGGGCCACCTTGACGGCGGTGTGGATCTTGGACGTCGTCGCGCCGCCGATGAGCAGCGGCATCGTCAGCCCGGCGCGCTCCATCTCCTTGGCCACCGTCACCATCTCGTCCAGGGAGGGCGTGATGAGGCCGGAGAGGCCGACGGCGTCCACGTTGAGCCGGATCGCCTCCTCGACGATGCGCCCGGCCGGCACCATCACGCCGAGGTCGACGATCTCGTAGCCGTTGCACCCCAGCACCACGCCGACGATGTTCTTGCCGATGTCGTGGACGTCGCCCTTGACGGTCGCCATGAGCACCTTCGTCCGCACCGTCGCCTCCGTCTTGTCCGCCTCGATGAACGGGTTGAGGTAGGCCACGGCGCGCTTCATCACGCGGGCACTCTTGACGACCTGCGGGAGGAACATCTGGCCCGCGCCGAAGAGGTCGCCGACGCGGTTCATGCCGTCCATGAGCGGCCCCTCGATGACGTCGAGCGGGCGGGGGTAGGCGAGGCGCGCCTCCTCGGTGTCGGCCTCGACGTATTCCGTGTTGCCGGTGACGAGCGCGTGCGAGAGGCGCGCCTCGACGGTTCCGTCGCGCCACGCCTCGTCGCGCTGCTGGGCGGCCTGGCCGCCGGTGTCGCGCATCGCCTCGGCGTGCGCCACGAGGCGCTCGGTCGCGTCCTCGCGGCGGTCGAACAGCACGTCCTCGATGAGGTCCAGCAGAGCGGGCGCGATCTGCGCGTAGACGCCGAGCTGGCCCGCGTTGACGATGCCCATGTCCATGCCCGCCTTCGCGGCGTGGAACAGGAACGCGGTGTGCATCGCCTCGCGGACGGCGTCGTTGCCGCGGAACGAGAAGCTGAGGTTCGAGACGCCGCCCGAGACCTTCGCGCCGGGCAGGTTCTGCTTGATCCAGCGCGTCGCATCCAGAAAGTCGATCGCGTAGCGGTTGTGCTCCGGCAGGCCCGTCGCGATGGCGAAGACGTTGGGGTCGAAGATGAC
>JANPJI010000150.1:0-2251 GCA_031425425.1 Rubricoccaceae bacterium | reverse complement strand
GCCCGAGTCCACCAACGACAACGTGGTCCTGCTCGACGCGACGACCGGCGACCTGATCTCGGCCGCATTCCTCACCGACAACACGGGCCTGAGCACGCCCACCAACGCCTTCCAGGACGTGGACGGCCAGGGCCTGCTCCTGTGCGACCAGATCGCCGACGTCGCGTTCCGCTACTCCAGTGCAGGCGCTCCCGAGGGCGTCTTCGCCCCGGCCGGCGGAGCCAACAACGCGATCCTCGACAACGTTCGCGGCTGCACAACGGACGGCGGGACGCTCTACGCCACGACAGCCAACGGGCCGAATGCCAACGCCGTCGCGACGTTCGACGCCGCGGGCACCTTCCTGGGCAACTTCATCTCGCCCGGAGCCGGCGGGCTCGACAGCCCCTACGACGTCCTCTTCCGCACGGCCGACGTCCTCGTCTCGGCCAGTGGCTCGGACGTCATCCACCGCTACAGCCGCCAGGGCGTCTTCCTCGACGTTTTCGCCGGGCCGTTCCCGTTCGTCCAGCAGCTCCACGAGACGGCCGCCGGGACGATTCTCGGAGCCGACTTCACCACGGGCGTGGTGGTCGAGCTCACGGCTGCCGGTGTGCCCGTCGGGACGTACACGTTCGCCGGCGTCGGCGGCCTGCGGGGCGTGTACGAGCTTCCCAGCGGGTCGCTGCTCGTCACCAACGGCAACGGCATTTACGAGGTCCGCCGCGACGGAACCGTCGTCCGTCAGATCGTCGCGGGTGTCCAGGGGCGCTTCATCGAGGAGTTCGCGCCCGGCGGGATCGTCGCTGGCGAGGCCGAGGCACCGGCCAGTGGGGGAGAGGCCGTCCTGCGCGTCGCCGGTGGCAACCCGTTCCGCCTCCAGACCACGCTTACACTCACCGTCAACCGCCCGCAGGCGGTCCGCGTGGCAGTCGTCGACGTGACCGGACGCCGCGTGGCGACACTGTTCGACGGCCGCCTCGGCGCGGACACGGCGCAGGTACTGACGCTGCACGGGTCTGGCCTGCCGGCCGGCGTGTACGCCGTCCGCGCCACCGGCGAGACGTTCACGGCGGTCCGGACCGTGACACACGTGGAGTAACAGCCGGCCCTGACGCGCCCGCGCCCCGCTCCGATAGTCCGGGGCGGGGCGCGGGTGTTGATGCACGCCGGGCGGGGCTACTCGGCGTCCTCCGCCGGCGTCTCCGTCTCCGACTCTGGTGCCTCGGACTCGGGGCTGGCGTCGGTCTTCTTCTTGCGCTGCTTGCGCGACTTGAACGTCAACTCGTCGGCCCCCTCGACGCGGTCCACCGAGATCTTTGCGCCCTCGGTGAGGTCGTTGGTGAGGATCGCCTCGGCCATCGGGTCCTCGACGTAGCGCTGGATCGCGCGGCGCAGCGGGCGCGCGCCGAACTGCGGGTCGAAGCCCTTGTCGACCAGGAATTCCTTGGCCGCCTCCGAGACCTCGATCGTGATGCCGAGTTCGGCGACCCGCTTGAAGAGGTCCGCCTTCATCACGTCAATGATCTGGAAGATGTGCGACTTGTCGAGCGGGTGGAAGACGATGACGTCGTCGATGCGGTTGAGGAACTCCGGGTTGAAGACCCGCTTCAGGGCGTCCTCGACCGTCGACTTCATCTTGGTGTAGTCGTACGTGTCCGCCGACATCGAGAAGCCGATGCCCTTGCCGAGGTTCTTGATGTCCCGCGCCCCGACGTTCGAGGTCATGATGATGATCGTGTTGCGGAAGTCCACCCGCCGGCCGAGGCCGTCCGTGAGGATGCCGTCGTCGAGCACCTGGAGCAAAATGTTGAACACGTCCGGGTGCGCCTTCTCGATCTCGTCAAGCAGGACGACCGAGTACGGCTTGCGGCGCACCTTCTCGGTGAGCTGCCCGCCCTCCTCGTAGCCGACGTAGCCCGGAGGCGCGCCGACGAGCCGCGACACGGAGAACTTCTCCATGTACTCGGACATGTCGATCCGGATCAGCGCGTCCTGGTTGTCGAACAGGTACTCGGTGAGTCGCTTGGCGAGCTCCGTCTTGCCGACGCCCGTGGGGCCGAGGAAGATGAACGAGCCGATGGGCCGCTTGGGGTCCTTGAGCCCGGCGCGCGTGCGCCGGATGGAGCGCGCGAGCTTGACGATGGCGTCGTCCTGCCCGATGACCGTGCCCTTGAGCTCGGCCTCCATGTTGAGCAGCTTGGCGCCCTCGGCCGTCTCGACGCGGTCTACGGGCACGCCCGTCATCATGGCCACGACGGCCGCGATGTCG
>JANPJI010000149.1:0-2330 GCA_031425425.1 Rubricoccaceae bacterium | reverse complement strand
GGGGACGGCCAGGTCGACCGGACCCGCATCGGGGGGCATCCCGGCGTCCACCGCGACGGCGAGGTCAGGCGCATCGAGCCGCCACTGGCGGCCGGTCGCCTCGGCGAGGAACGCCACGTCGGACGCCGTGAAGGCAAGGGTCTGCGCCGCGGCGACGGGCATTTGTCCGGCGACGGCACCCAGCGCGACCGCCCCGACGAGGGCCGGGATCGTCGTCGGAAAGGCGCTCACTTCGAGGCGCGGCGCGGACGTCCAGCGGCCGTCGGCGAGGCGGACCGCGGCCCCGGCAGGGTGGCCCGAGAACGGCGCGACCGACCGGCTGGCCGCGTCGGCGGCATGGGCGCGGAGGGACTGCGCAAAGTCGGTCATAGGTTCGGTCCGGGCTCGCCCGGCGGGTTCACCCGATGGGCGGGGTAGCTTCGCGGCACGCCGGCGTGGTGGAATTGGTCAGACACAGCAGACTTAAAATCTGCCGGGGTACGCCCTGTACGGGTTCGAGTCCCGTCGCCGGCACCACCAATCTAGATGCAGCCCTGCCCGCCCTCGCCGCGGCCGCGCCTAACCGCGGACGCTCGGCCGCCTCGGAGAAGCCGCCGGCTCCGCGTCCACCGGCGCGGCCCCCACGGCCAGACCCGACGCGTCGAGGACGACGTGGACGTTGCGGTAGCCCCAGCCCGCCGCTTGCGCGGCGGCGTCGGCCGCGTCGGGACCCAGCAGCACGACCGGAGCGCCGATGTCGGCCGGGAGCACGTCCGCGGCGAGGCGGCCGAGCGGGCACACGAGGGCATACGGGACCGAGCCCTGCGCGTCGCGGAGCGCGCGGTCGCGGAGGTCGATCAGGGCTGCGCCGCCGCGGACGAGCCGGTCCACGCCGTCGGCGTCCAGGGCCGCTCCGACGACCGGGAGGGCCGGGCCGGCGACCGCCACGCCGTCGGCTTCGAGCAGGACCGGCGCGGCGAGCGCGAACAGGTCGTCGGCGTGGCGCGGGGCCGCGATGCCGCGGAGCACGCCCTGCCCGTCGATGACGACCGCGAGGGGGACGCCGACGTACCCGAAGGCCGCTGCGGCGGCCCCGCCGGCGTCCGATGCGACCCGGAAAGGGCTCTCCGGCGGCGGCCCGTCCGTGGACACGCCCACGACGAGCGCGCCCTCCGCCGTGAGGTCTGCAGCGGCGGCCGCGAGCGCCGTCCACGCCTCGACCGAATCGGCCGGGGCGAACTGGATCACGAGGCGCTGCCCGTGGGCGTCGGAGATCTGGAGCGGCCCCGCCGACGTTTCGAGCGTCACGTCGGGTGCCGGTCCACCGACGGGCGTGGCGTTCCCGGTGCAGCCCCACGAGAGAGTGGCGAACAGGACCGCGGGGAGCAGCAGGAGGGCCAGGCGGCCGAAAGACGAGAGCGGCGACATCGAAGGGCTAGGCGCGGAGGAGGACGGGCGGAAGGAGAGGGTTAGCGCGGGTCGGCGTGCGCCTGCGCTGCGGCGCGGAGCGCCGATGTTCGGATGCGGCTGTGCGAGACCGCATGGACGACGGCTCCCCCCGAGATCAGAACCGCCTGGGGCGTCTCGTGCGGCACATCGAGCGCCTCGGCGAGCCACGCGGAGACCGGTCGGGCCTCCTGCACCACGACCATGTAGCGCGCCACGTCGTCGGGCCCGTCGAGCGCCTCGAACTGAGCGTGCGCGC
Source organism: Rubricoccaceae bacterium (assembly GCA_031425425.1). Classification (GTDB taxonomy): domain Bacteria; phylum Bacteroidota; class Rhodothermia; order Rhodothermales; family Rubricoccaceae; genus DASVSE01. The sequence continues at coordinate 646 of JANPJI010000149.1, read as the reverse complement.
CGGCCGAGACCGGGCACATCGCCGAGTGCTTGAGCAGGAAGACGGGACGGGTCTGCGATGCGGCGAGCATCGCCTCGGCGTCGGCGAGCGACGCGAGCCGGGTGACCGGGGTCATCGGACAGGACGGGGTGGGGGGACGAGGCCGTTACCTTTCGCGACGCCACGCCCACCCTCTGTGGACGCCCGCCGCACGGCCCTCCGGAAGCTAAAGCGCCGCGGTCCGCGTGGCGGACGCCGCCCCACAAAAAGTTATCCGCCCATGCGCGCCGGTTCGACCCGATCTGCCTCCGACGACACTCAAGCCGAACTCGCCCTCGAAACCGGGGCCGAATCCGTCCGCTGGAACCTCGCCGACCTCTACCCGGACGAGGCCGCACTCGACGCCGACCTCGCCCGCGCCGAGTCCGACGCCGCGGCGCTCGCCGCCGCACACCGCCGGCACGTCGCCGGCCTCGACGCCGCGGGCCTCGCGGCGCTCTACGACGCCCTCGGCGAGGTCCACGACCGCGCCGGGCGTGCGGCGACGTACGCCTATCTCACGTGGAGCACGGACACCGAGGACGCCGCCCGTGGGGCGCTGCTCCAGCGCGTCCGCGAGGCGACGACCCGCATCGGGCAGCACCTCGTCTTCGCCGGCGTGGAGTGG
>JANPJI010000148.1:0-4489 GCA_031425425.1 Rubricoccaceae bacterium | reverse complement strand
CGAAGGTCGGCCCTTCCGAAAAGGCCAAAGTCCAGCTGAGACGGCTGCCCGAGCCGGGCCTCCCGGCCGGCGGCTACTCCTCGGTGTGGGCCGTCAGCTCCTCGCGGCGGTTCTTCTGGCGGAGCTTGCGGAGCGCCTTCTCCTTGATCTGGCGGACCCGCTCGCGCGTGAGGTCGAACTCCTGCCCGATCTCCTCGAGCGTCATCGGCGTCTCGCGGCCGATGCCGAAGTAGAGCCGCGTGATCTCCGCCTCGCGCGGGTGCAGCGAGCTCAGCGCCCGCTCGATGTCCGCCTTCACGCTCTCGCCGACGAGCAGCTCGTCCGGCATCACGTCGTCCTCGCCCGAGAGCACGTCGAGCAGCGAGTTGTCGTCGTCCTCGTTGAACGGGGCGTCCATCGAGAGGTGGCGCGCGGTGTGCTTGAGCGCGTCGCGGACCTTGTCCGGGCTGATCTCGAGGTCGGCCGCGAGTTCCTCGATGTTGGGCGGGCGCTCGTGGAGCTGCGCGAGGCGCGCCGAGGCCTTGCGGATCTTCGAGATCGTCCCGATCCGGTTCAGCGGCAGCCGCACGACCCGGCTCTGCTCGGCGAGCGCCTGCAGGATGGCCTGCCGGACCCACCACACGGCGTACGAGATGAACTTGAAGCCGCGCGTCTCGTCGAACCGCTGCGCGGCCTTGATGAGCCCGTAGTTGCCCTCGTTGATGAGGTCGGCCAGCGTGAGCCCCTGGCCCTGGTACTTCTTGGCCACCGAGACGACGAACCGCAGGTTGGCCCGGACGAGCTGGTGGAGCGCCTCGGGGTCGCCGGACCGGATCTTCTGGGCGAGCCGGACCTCGTCGTCGGCCTTGACGAGCGGGATCTGGCCGATCTCCTGCAGGTACTGATCCAGCATGCGCTGGCTGCGCGGGACGTACATGGCCTGGGGGGAAGAAGCGGTCGCCCCGGCGACGCGGGGCAGGAAAGCAGGGGCAGGGCTGTGGTGGGGAGACGCGAAGGGCGGGCCAGCGGATGCGGGCTCCTATTTGGGGGGCAGAGCGGGACTGTCTACGTGCCGCAGGGGCCGAGTGGTTCCACAGCGAAGGGCCGTTCCGGGTGCCCTCGCCGGGCGACTGCGGGTTCTCTCCGAGCCGCAGGCAGACGCGGCAGGGTACCGCTACCTGCGCCGTGCGCACGCGCGCGGGGCTAGTTTGCGTCCCGCTTCGTTCCGTCCATGCCCGCCGCCCTGGCCGCCCTCGCCGACCCCTGGTTGCTCGACTGCCGCGGGCGGGCGCTGGACTGTCGGCCGGGGGCCGGGCCTGCGCACGTCGTCGGCGTGCTCAACGTCACCCCGGACTCGTTCTCGGACGGCGGGCGCTACACGAGCGTCCAGGCCGCCGTGGACCGCGCGGGCGAGATGGCGCAGGAGGGCGCGGCCGTCGTCGACGTCGGCGGGGAGTCCACCCGGCCGGCGGGGGCGGCGTACGGGGCCGGGGCGCAGGCGGTGACGCTGGACGACGAGCTGGCCCGCGTCGTGCCCGTCGTCGAGGCCATCGTGCGGGCGCTGCCCCATCTGCTCGTCTCCGTGGACACCACCAAGGGGCCGGTGGCGCGGGCGGCGCTCCGGGCGGGCGCGCACCTCGTCAACGATGTCCGCGGCCTCCGCGGCGGGACCGGCACGGCGCAGGCCGCGGCGGACTACGGCGCGCCGCTCATCGTCATGCACTCGTCCGGCGGACCCGGCGCGATGCCCCACGAACACGTCGACAGCCAGGCAGGCGGCGACATCGTCGAGACGGTCTGCCGCGGACTCGCGGCCTCACTCGCGGCGGCCGCGGCAGCGGGCGTGCGCCACGTCGTGGTCGACGCCGGGTTCGGGTTCGGCAAGACGCCCGAGCAGAACCTCCGCCTCGTCGGGCACACGGCGGCCCTCGTCGCCGCGCTATCGCGGCCCGTGATGGTCGGCGTGTCGCGGAAGCACACGGTCGGCGTCGTGCTCGGGAGCGCAGCGGCACCCGCCCCCGTCGGCGAGCGCCTCGTGGGGTCGCTCGGGCTCGCGGCCGTGGCCGTGCTCGGCGGGGCACGCCTCGTGCGGACCCACGACGTCCGCGCAACGGCCGAGCTGCTGCGGACGCTCGCGGCCGTCGCCGACGCCAGCGCCTCGGACGCCTCTGCGGGGCGCGCGCGATGATCGTCGCCCAGGCCCCGACGTGGTCCGTCTTCTTCGTGCCGCTCACGTGGCTCGACGCCCTCGACATCGGGCTCACGGCGATCCTTGTGTACCAGGTGTACCGGCTCATCCGCGGGACGATCGCGGTCCAGGTCGCCGTGGCGCTGCTGGCCCTCTACGTCGTGAGCGCCATCGTCCGCGTCGCCGGGCTGACGACGCTGACGACGCTGTTCGGGGCCGTCGGGGACGTGTTCGTGCTGGCCGTGCTGATCCTGTTCGCGCCCGAGATCCGGCAGGCGCTGTTCCTCGTCGGCCGCAACCCGATCGTGCGGCGGCTCGTGGCCCCGCCGCCGCGGCAGAAGATCTCGGACGAGGTGCTCGCCGCGATCGCCGAGATGAGCCGCGACCGCATCGGCTCGCTCATCGCGTTCTCGCGCTCGACGGGCCTCCGCAACTACGTCGAGACCGGGACCCAGATCCACGCCGACGTCGAGCGCGACCTGCTCACGTCCATCTTCTACCCCAACTCGCCGCTGCACGACGGGGCCGTCATCATCCAGGGCCAGAAGATCGAGGCCGCGCGGTGCATCCTGCCCGTGTCCGACGCGCGCGGGCTGGACCCGCACCTCGGGCTCCGCCACCGCGCCGCGATCGGGCTCTCGGAGCGGACCGACGCGTTCGTCGTCGTCACGAGCGAGGAGACGGGCAACATCGCCGTGGCCGAGAACGGCCGCCTGGACGTCCGGCTGACGCTCGCCGACGTGCAGGCCCGCCTCACGGCGGCGTTCTCGCCCGAGCGCCGCAGCGCGCAGCCGGGCGTGGGCACGCGCCTCCGCGACCTCCTCTCGACGCGAGACTCCGGGGACCGTGGCCCGGACTGAGAAGCAGGCCGCCCGCCTCGTCGAGGCGCTCCGCGCCCAGGGCATCCGCGACGAGCGCGTGCTCGCCGCCATCGCGGCCGTCCCGCGCCACGCCTTCGTCGGCCCCGCCTTCCAGAGCCGCGCCTATGCCGACGAGGCGCTCCCGATCGGGCTCGGCCAGACGATCTCGCAGCCGATGACGGTCGCGGTGATGACGGAGCTGCTGGAGGTCCGCCCGGGCGACCGCGTCCTCGAAGTCGGGACGGGCAGCGGCTACCAGGCGGCGGTCCTCGTCGCGCTCGGTGCGCGCGTGTTCTCGGTCGAGCGCCACGCGCCGATCCTGGACCGGACGAACGCGCTGCTGGCCGCCCTCGGCGTGCAGGTCCGCACGCGCCTCGGCGACGGAACGCTCGGGTGGCCCGCGCTCGCCCCGTTCGACGCCATCGTGGTGACGGCCGGCGGCGCGGCCGTCCCGGAGGCGCTCGTGGCTCAGCTCCGCCCGCCGCGCGCGGGCCGCGCCGACGCGCGCCTCGTGATGCCCGTCGGCCCGCCGGAGCGCCAGACGCTCCACCGCATCACGCGCACCGGCGACGACGCGACGACGGACGAGGCGCTCCGCGACGTCGTCTTCGTCCCGCTCGTGCGCGGCTGACCGGCCGCCACCGGCACGGCTGGCGTACCAGTAGCGCGACGCGACCAGCGCGACGAGGACAGCGCGACGAGGACGGCCACACGCGCATGACGACACGCGCACGACGACACGCGCACGACGACACGCGCACGGCGCGCGCCTCGGACAGTGCGACGCCTTTCAGGACCACACCACCCTTCCATCTTGTCATCCTGAACTCGATTCAGGATCTGCCTTTCGCATTCGCTCGCGGCCCTCTACCGAAGGTGGATCAACTCAGATGAGCGGTCCGACAACTCCGGATTGGTCTCCCGGATCAGATCCCACTTCCACGACCGCCGCCACGCCTTGAGCTGCTTCTCACGCGCGATCGCCTCGTTGACGTCCGTGAACGCCTCGAACCAGAGCAGGTCCGTCGCCTTGTAGCGAGACGCGAACGCGCCATCGGTACCGCCTCGGTGTTCGCCGAGTCGGCGGGCCAAGTCGTTCGTCACGCCGATGTAGAGGACGGTTCGTCGGTCGTTCGAGAGGATGTAGACGAAGTAGGAACGTGAGCGCACGGGGTAGCCGAGAAAGGCAGATCCTGAATCGAGTTCAGGATGACAAGGATGGAGGGTACGGTTTCATGTACGCGCAGGGCAGGGTTCGACGGCGGCGAGGCGCGGACGGCGGCGAGGCGCGGACGGCGGCGAGGCGCGGACGGAGGCGAGGCGCGGACGGTGGCGAGGCGCGGACGGTGGCGAGGCGCGGACGGTCGCGAGGCGCGGACGGTGGCGAGGCGGAGGTCGCGTGGCGTAGGTCGCGAGCGCCCCAGCGACCGGCGCGGTGTGGACGAGCCGCTGCCCGTGCGCG
>JANPJI010000147.1:0-3312 GCA_031425425.1 Rubricoccaceae bacterium | reverse complement strand
GGCAGCCGCGTCACGTGGGACGTCGGCGGGGTTGAGGTCGAGAGCCGTGTGACGAGCCTCCGCGAGGTGGACTGGGCGCAGGTGCAGCCGAACTTCTTCGCCGTCTTCCCCGCCGGCCCGCTCGACGCTGCGCCACAGACGGCCGTCCTGCTGACGCGAGCCGGCACGCCCGAGGCGTCGGCCCGGCTCCAGAGCGCCGTCGTCGACGCGTTCCCCAACGTGTCCGCCGTGGACGTGCGCCTCGTGCTGGAGTTGCTGGACCGCGTGCTCGGGCGCGTCGCGTTCGTGCTCCGGTTCATGGCGCTGTTCGCCGTCGTCACGGGCCTCGTCGTGCTGGCGGGGGCCGTCCGCGTGGCCCTCGGGCAGCGGACGCGCGAAGCCGTTCTGCTGCGAACGCTCGGCGCGAGCCGCCCGCAGGTGCGCCGCACGCTCGTCGCCGAGTACGCGCTCCTCGGCGCGCTCGGCGCGCTCACCGGCGGGACGCTCGCCGTGGGCGGGGCGTGGGCGCTGGCGCGGTTCGCCTTCGAGATTCCGTTCGTGCTCGACCCGTCGTGGCTCGTCGCCGCGTTCGTGCTCGTGCCGGGGTTGACAGCCGTCGTCGGGCTCGTCGGGAGCCGGTCCGCCCTCTCACGACCACCGCTCGACGTGCTCCGCGCCGAGGAGTAGAGGGGTTGGACGGGGTGCTCAGGTTCCTTACGTTTGGAGTTCCTAGCGGCCCAGGCCATGCGCGTGCTTCTCTTTGCCCTCACCTCCACCGCCGCCTCGGCTCAGGCGCCGGTGTACGACGCGGCTCGGTTCGCCCCGCCACTCCAGGTCGGCAACCAGTGGCAATACGTCGAGGCGAATCACCAGCCGACCACGCCCGTCGCGTTCCAGCTCCACGCGTACTCGATCACGGAGGAGGTCGTGATCGGTGGAGAGATGTACTCCGTTCTGACGCGACAGGACTTGAGCCCGGATGGGGCACCGACGAGCCCGGTTCGCCACTGCGCAACCAGCCGAACCGTGGGCGACGCGCCAGCCGCGGCCACGGGTCTTCCGGATTACGACTGCTCGTACTTCGACGTTCTGAGCGTCCCCGCCCCGCACACGTCCGGCCCGACGACCGTGACCGCCAACGTCACGCTCGACATCTCGGGCCAGCCGGTTGTCGTCGACTCAACGCTCTGGTTCGGGACGAGCAGCCAGGGATCGGGTGGGGCCTTCGGGTACACCAGCGCCGTCCGCGCGACGGGCATCGGCTATGTCTCGTGGAGGATTTGGGGGAGCCGCCACTGGGTCGACCGCTGCGTGACCAACCCGAGCGAGTGCCAGTACGACACTCGCTGGTCGCTCGCCTACACGCGACTGGGCGGGGTCGTATACGGCGCGCCGATCGTCGCCGACGAAACGACGCCAGAACCCAGTCGATCGTTCGCCGTCTCGGCTTTTCCGAACCCGTCCGCGTCCGATGTCACGGTGACGACGGCCGGCGCGAGCGGCTCGGTCGCGTTCGACGTGTTCGACGCGCTCGGGCGGCGCGTAGCGCAGGGGGCTGGACCCGGCTTCACGTTCCAGGCGGCCGCAGTGGGCGTCTACACAATCCGTGCGACCGACACCGAGGGGCAGACGGCGACGACGCGCGTTGTCAGGCGGTAGAGGGCTCGGCCAGCTTCGCCGGGACTGAACCGGGCCGGCCGCCCGGGCCAGCTAGCTTGGCCGCAACGCCTGCCGCCCTCCCTGATGGCTCCCGCCCGCCCCCCGATCCCCGACCTCGACGTCGTCCTGACGGTCCGCAACCCGCAGCGGCCGGGCATGATCGGGCGCTTCCTGACGGTCGTCGGCGACCTCGGCGCGCTCGTGGGCGACATCGAGACCCGCTTCGTCGGCAAGGACCACTTCCTCCGCGACATCGGGCTGACGGTCTACGACGAGGCGCACCTCGAGGAGCTGCTCCAGGCCGTCCGGGACGAGACCGACTCGGAGGTCGTCGACGTGAAGGACGTCGTGTTCGAGCGGCACCTCGGCGGCAAGATCCGCTCCGGCCGGACGACCGAGGTTGAGCGCCTCGAAGACCTGCGGACGCTCTACACGCCGGGCGTCGCGCGCGTCTGCCGCGCCATCGAGCGGGACCCCGCCCTCGCGCGGCGCTACACGGCGGTTGGCCAGACGGTCGGCGTGTTCACCAACGGCACGCGCGTGCTCGGGCTCGGCGACATCGGCCCACTCGCCTCGCTCCCCGTCATGGAGGGCAAGGCCGTCCTCTACGACCGCTTCGTCGGCCTCTCCGCCATCCCGATCCTCGTCGACACCAAGGACCCGCAGGAGTTCGTCGACACCGTCGTCCGCGTTGCGCCGACGTTCGGCGGCATCCACCTCGAAGACATCCGCACGCCGGACTGCTTCTGGATCGAGGACGAACTGATCCGGCGGCTGCCGCAGCCGGTGATGCACGACGACCAGCACGGCACGGCGACGGTGCTGCTCGCGGCCGTCCTGTCGGCGCTGCGGCTGACGGGCCAGCCCGAGCGCCGCGACCTCGTGTGCGTGCAGGTCGGCCTCGGCGCGGCCGGCCTCGCCATCGCGCGCCTGCTGCTGCACGCCGGCTTCCCCGTGGTCGGCGTGGACCCGTCCGCGGAGGCGCGCGAGCGGCTGGAGCGCCGCGGCGGGCAGACGTCGGCGGACCTCGTGGGGGCGGCCGCGCAAGCCGACATCCTCATCGCGACGACCGGTGTCGTCGGGCTCGTCACGCCGGCGATGATTCGTCCGGGCCAGATCGTGCTCGCGCTCTCGAACCCGGTCCCCGAAATTACGCCCGACGCCGCGCTCGCCGCCGGGGCCGCCTTCGCCGCCGACGGCCGCTCGGTGAACAACGCGCTCGCGTTCCCCGGGCTCTTCAAAGCGGCCCTCGACGTCGGCGCGCACGCCATCACGTCGGCGATGAAGGTGGCGGCGGCCGAGGCGATCTCGGCGCTGGCGTCGCCGGGCGAGCTGGTGCCGAGCCCGTTCCACCCGGCCGTCCACCTCAACGTCATCGAGGCGGTGCGGCGGGCGGTGTAGCGATGGGCCAAGGCGCGGGACGCCGAGGCACCACGAAAGCACGAGATCCGTGTCATACTGAGCCCCGCGAAGGATCTCGGCACCGTGGTGCGCTCCCTCGCGGGGCTCAGGATGACAGGTGTAGAGGGAGTCGCAGGTTCCGAGCGTTCCGCCTCGTCCGGGGCGCGGACGCCGGGGCGCGGACGCCGGGGCGCGGACGCCGGGGCGCGGACGCCGGGGCGCGGACGCCGGGGCGCGGACGCCGGGGCGCGGACGCCGGGGCGCGGACGCCGG
>JANPJI010000146.1:0-2711 GCA_031425425.1 Rubricoccaceae bacterium | reverse complement strand
CGACGCCATCGTGGACGTCGAGAACGTGTTCCGGAGGCTCCGCGAGAACCATGCGGCGGGCCGCCCGAAGCCGCCGCTCCAGGTGATCCAAGAGGCCTCGACGGAGGTCCGCTCGTCGATCGTCTACGCGACGGTCCTCATAGTGCTCGTCTTCCTGCCGCTGTTCGCCCTCCAGGGCGTCGAGGGCAAGATTTTCGCGCCGCTCGGGGTCGCCTACATCACGTCGATCCTCGCCAGCCTCGTCGTCGCGATGACGGTCACGCCGGCCCTGTGCGCGTACCTGCTCCCGAACTCGAAGGCGATCACCGAGCGCGAGCACGACGGCTGGCTCGTCCGGACGCTCAAGTCGCTCGACCGCCGCGTGCTGCACCGGACGCTCCGGAACCCCGAGGCGGTGATGGGCGTGGCCGGCGTGCTCGTCCTCGCGGCGCTGCTCGCCGTGCCGACGTTCGGGCGGACGTTCCTGCCGCCGTTCAACGAGGGCTCGTTCACGGTCAACGTGCTCCTTGCGCCGGGGACGAGCCTGGACGAGTCGGTTCGGGTCGGCCGCCTCGCCGAGCGCCGGCTCCTCGCCGTCGAGGGCGTCGAGGGCGTCGGTCGGCGGACCGGCTGGGCGGAGCGGGACGAGCCCGCCGAGGGGGTCCACTACAACGAGGTCGACGTCGAGATCGAGGCGGGCCGCGACCCCGAGGCGATGCTGCCGGCGATGCGCGCAGCGCTCGCCGGGTTGCCGGGCGCCTCGGTCAGCATCGGCCAGCCCATCGGGCACCGGCTGGACCACCTCCTGTCGGGCGTCCGCGCGCAGGTCGCGGTCAAGGTGTTCGGCGAGGATCTCGCCGCGCTGCGCGTCGCGGCCGAGGCGGTCCGCGCGGAGATGGCGGCCGTCCCGGGGATGGTCGACGTGTCGGTCGAGCAGCAGGTCCTGATTCCGCAGGTCCGCGTCGAGGTCGACCGTGCGGCGGCGCGCCGCGTCGGAGCCAACGTCGGCGCGGTCAACGAGGCCATCGAGACGGCCTTCGCCGGCGAGACCGTCGGGCAGGTCGTCGAGGGCCAGCGCGGCGTGGACATCGTCGTTCGCTACCCCGAGGGCGCGCGGGCCGACGCCGCGGCGCTGGCCGGCGTGCTCGTGCCGACGAGCGGCGGGCCGGTCCCGCTCTCGTCCGTCGCCCGCGTCGTCGAGAGCACGGGTCCCAACCAGATCGTCCGCGAGGACGTCCAGCGGCGTGTCGTCGTGTCGGCGAACGTGCAGGGCCGCGACCTCGTCGGAGCGGTCGAGGAGGCGCAGGCGCGCGTGGCCGAGCGCGTCTCGCTGCCGGCGGGCGCGTTCGTCGCGTGGGGCGGGCAGTTCGAGAGCCAGCAGTCGGCGAGCCGGCTCATCGGGATCCTGTCGCTGTTCTCGCTCGCCGGGATGGTCCTCGTCCTGTACGTCCACTTCCGGTCGATGCGAATCGTCGCGCAGGTGCTGCTGAACGTCCCGCTCGCGCTCGTCGGGAGCGTGTTCGCGCTCTGGCTCTCGGGCGAGCCGCTCTCCATCGCCGCGCTCGTGGGCTTCATCACGCTGACGGGCATCGCGGCGCGGAACGGCATCCTCATGATCTCGCACTACGTCCACCTCGTCCGCGAGGAGGGCGAGACGTTCTCCGAGGCGATGATCGTCCGCGGCTCGGTCGAGCGGCTCGTGCCCGTCCTGATGACGGCGACGACGGCCGGGCTCGCGCTCGTGCCGCTCGTGCTCTCGGCCGGCGAGCCGGGCAAGGAGATCCTGTACCCCGTCGCGGTCGTGATCCTCGGCGGGCTCGTCTCGTCGACGCTGCTCGACCTCGTGCTGACGCCGGCCGTGTTCTTCCGCTACGGCCGCCCGGCGCTCGACGCGTACCTCGCCGAGCAGGACGCCCACGCGGGCGATGGCCACGCACCCGGCGCAGCCGTCCAGGCGCCGCGTCACTCTCCCACTCTTACCTGACTTCCATGCGTTTCCTCCTCCTCGCGGTTTCCGCGGTCGCGCTCGCCTCCTGCCAGGATGCCGAGGCCCCCGCGGTCTCTGCCACGTCCGAGCCCGCCGTGTCCGAGGCGTCCGCACCGGCCGAGCACGCTGCCACAGGCGGCCACGACCACGGCTCGCCACACGGCGGGACCGTCAAGCCGGCCGGCGGCGGCCACCTCGAACTCGTCGTCGATGATGGCGCGATCAAGGTGTACCCGCTCGACGGTGCCGAGGGCCCGCTCCCCGTCGCCGGCATCGCGGGCGCTCAGGCGCTTCTCCAGCCCGAGGGCGGGGCCGCCCTGACGGTTCCGCTCGCCCCGATGGGCGACCATCTCCACGGGACGCTTCCTGAGGGCGCGACGGTCTACACGGCCGTCGTGACGGTCCCCGTGGCCGGCGAGACCCGCTCGGCCCGGTTCGAGGTCGGCCGCGACGGCGACCTCGACCACGCGCACTGACTCTCCACGTTTCCCTCATCCCCCTACCCCGATGACCCGCTCCTCTCTTTTCCTCGCGGCGCTCCTGCCACTCGCCGCGTGTCAGTCGGAGACCGACGCCCAGACGGCCCGCCCGGGCTCCGACTCGTCCCACGCCGGCATGGACCACGCTGGCATGGACCATGCCGGCATGGACCACGGCGCGATGGGCCACGACATGGCGGGCGAGTCGTCGTACTCCGACGTCGCCTTCCTCGACCAGATGACGGTGCACCACCGGATGGCCGTGG
>JANPJI010000145.1:0-12903 GCA_031425425.1 Rubricoccaceae bacterium | reverse complement strand
CCGCGGTGGTGCGGGCCCTCCCGCTCCCCCCGGCCGGCTTTGCGTAGCGGGCAGCGGTCGGCCCGACCGGCTGGCACCGGCCCCTCTACAGCAGCCCGACGCGGTCCTCGGGGATGGGCAGCACGTACTGCGTCTCCAGCGTCTCCTCGTGGACGCCGAGCTGGCCCGTCCCCCGGAAGTCCACCAGAACGAGCCGGCCGACCGTCGCGACGACCTCGCCGACGCCGTAAAACGTCGGGGCCGGGCCGTAGTACACGAGTTCGCCCTCGGCGGGGCGGCTCGTGCGGGCGCGGCGGTAGAACGGCGGCACGACCGGGAGCAGCTCCAGCCGGTACGCCGGGCGCGGGTTCGGGAAGGACGGGGTGTCGAGCATCGGGCCGGGGCGGCCGGTCGGAGTGGCCGGCGATAACTGCCGGCAGCGTGCCGTAGTATAGAATCCGCCCTCCGCCCCCGCAGGCCCTTTCCCGATGTCCCAGACCCCGCCCACCGGAGGCTTCGACCGCCGCATTCTCGACCGCCAGGTCGGACGCAACGCGCAGCTGTTCGCCGAGGCCGTCGGCGCGCTCGGCTCGGCCGAGGAGCGGTTCCCGTACGTCCGCATCCTCGTATCGCTCGTGGAGTCAGCGCACCCGGAGTGGAACCAGGCCCCGCAGAAGGACACGCAGGTCGCGGACGTGGTGGTGGCGCTGAGCAACCGGACGCTGGACGCCGACGAGGTCGCGGCCGTCGTGCGCGTCCGCGACGAGGAGCGCGGCGTCGCGTACGGGTAGCACGTCGTGAATCCCGGTGCCGACCATCCCATCCAACGGCTGGTTCGTCCCGGCAGGCTCCGGTTGGCCGGAATTGCACTCCTGCTCGGTGGCCTCCTCTTGCCGCCCGTCATGCTTCGGTGGGTCGGTCTCGTCGCAGGGCTCCTCCTGACGGCCGGTGCGGTCTGGGAGTGGCGGTCGATGCGAGCAGAGGAGGACGCGAAGAAGTCGCACTGGGACGACCCCGACGAACTCTTGAGCGGCTATGTCAAGACGCAGCAGGTCAGCACAATCCTGGTCGGCTGCTTGCTCCTGTTGGGCGGTCTGTTCGGGTGCTGACGGAGGGTTCGGGGACGAGGAAACGGTACGGGTTGCGTCATCCCGAGCTTGTCGAGGGATCTCGACGCGCCGGGGCCAGCGTGCCGGTCTACGAGTACCGAGACGGCTCCAGGTCGCGCCACGTCGGGTTATCGATCCCGACGAGCGCCACTTTCTTCTCGCGACGCCAGCCCTTGAGTTGTTTCTCGCGCGCGATGGCGTCACGCGCTGTCGGGTGCTCCTCGACGCGGACAAGGCGGTCGATGCGGTACCGCGCCGTGTGAACGGACAGGCCATCCCGATGCTCCGCGACGCGACGAGCGACATCGTTCGTGATGCCGACGTAGAGCGCGCGGCTTCGACTCGCGAGGAGATACACGTAGAACTGCGCCACTCGGGTGGGCGTCGAGATCCCTCGACAAGCTCGGGATGACGTTGATGTGACGGGGACGCCGATAGGCAACATCCCGTTGGCAGAGGTCTCGGGCGTCAGCCGCGGACGCGGCCGGGGTTGGCGGCGATGAACGCGGCCCAGTCCTTCGGCGCGCCCGCGGCCGGGCCCGTCGTCGCGCGGCGGACGTGGCACAGCGCGACCGCGAGCGCGTCCGACGCGTCCAGCCCGCGGTCCTCGGTCACCCCGAGCTGTTGGCGGACCATGAACCAGACCTGCTCCTTCGTCGCCTGGCCCTTGCCGGCGACGGCTTTCTTGACATCTGCCGGGGCGTACTGCGCGATGGGGATCTGCCGGTGGACCGCCGCGAGCATCACGGCCGCCTGGGCGCGGCCGAGGACGAGCATGGACTGGGCGTTCTTGCCGAAGAACGGCATCTCGACCGCCGCCTCGTCCGGGTGGTGCTGGTCCACGAGTTCGACGACGCGGGCGTAGATCCTCTCCAGGCGCAGCGTGTGGTCCATGCCGTCGGGCAGGTGGAGCGCGCCGTAGTCCACGACGCGCTCCCGCTTGCCTTCCGCCTCGACAACGCCGAAGCCGCAGTGCCGCGTGCCGGGGTCGATGCCGAGGACGATCACAGGGCGCAGGGCGGGTGGAGCCCGAAGGTACAGGCTCCCGCGCCGAGGCCATGCGCCACAGACACCGCGCGCAGCCCTTGGCGAAGGCGGAGGAGCGAGACGGGCCGCCCCCTGTGCCTACGTTCCGGCACGCTCGCGCTCCCCACCCGTGACCTGCCTCAGCGTCAACCTCAACAAGGTCGCCCTGCTCCGCAACGCGCGCGGCGGCGGCCGGCCGGACCTCCTCACGCACGCGGCGCTCTGCCTCGACGCCGGTGCGGCCGGCCTCACGCTCCACCCGCGCCCCGACGGCCGACACGCCCGCGCCGACGACGTGCTGGCGCTCGCCGCCCTCGCGCGCGCGCGCGGGTCTGAGATGAACGTCGAGGGCAACCCGTTCGAGGCCGCCGGCACGACGGGCGGGATCGCCTTCCCCGGCTTCGTCGCCCTCGCCCGCGAGGCGCGCCCGGCGCAGGCGACGCTCGTGCCCGACGCCGCCGGCCAGCTCACGTCGGACCACGGCTGGGCCGTCGGGCCGGACGGCGCGTTCCGCGAGTCGGCGCGCCTCGCCCCGCTCGTCGCCGGGCTCCAGGCCGCCGGCTGCCGTGTGAGCCTGTTCGTCGACGCCGATGCCCGCGCGGTCCGCGCGGCCGCGGCCGTCGGGGCCGACCGGGTGGAGCTGTACACGGGGCCGTATGCGCACGCCTTCGCCCGCGGCGATGCCCGCGCGGAACTCGCCGCGTGCGCAGCAGCGGGACACGCAGCGCACGAGGCCGGGCTGGGGCTCAACGCCGGCCACGACCTCGACCTCGCCAACCTCGGCCCGTTTCTCGAAGCTGTGCCGGGCGTCGACGAGGTGTCCATCGGGCAGGCCCTCATCGCCGACGCCCTGGAGCGTGGGATGGCCGCGACGGTCGAGTTGTATGCCCTGGCGTGTGTTGCGACACGGATCCGGGGCGGGTAGAAACGGGCCCCGCCGGCCAGCCGGCTGCCCGTCTCGGCGAGCGTCTGCCGCCTGTTACTCGGGTCCGATGTCGCGCGCGGATTCCAATCCCGCCGGCCGACGCGCATCGCGGGTGCTTCGCGCAGGGGAGGTATGGAGGTCGCAGGCCACCGGGACCGCCCACCACTGGCCCCCGATGCCGCAGACCCTGCTCGCGCTCTGCGCGATTCTCGTCTTCGCGATCTACTCGCTGAACAGCACGCGCAACGAAGCCGCGTCTGAGCGCCGGTCCGTGACGTTCGGGGCCGAGGAGGCGGCTGCCACGACGGCCCGGGCGCGCCTCGCCGCGGCCGAGCGCCTCGCGTTCGACGAGGAGGACGTCGGGCGGACCGACCGCGGCATTCGCATCCTCCCGCCCGCCTCGCTCGTCGGGCCCGACGCGGGCGAGACCGACGCGACGATGTTCGACGACCTCGACGACTTCGACGGGCTCACGGAGACCCGGACGACGCTCGCCGGCTCGGACCGCGAGTCCAGCGGGCGCACGCTCGATTTCGCGGTCACGTACCGCGTCCGGTACGTCAACCCGGCCACGCTCGCCGCAGCGGGCGGGCCGACGCTCGCCAAGGAGGTCAGCATCCACGTCGAGGAAGTCACGACCGGCCGGACCGGCCGGCCGGCCGTGGTGGTCGACCTCCGCAAGGTGTTCACCCCGGCCGCGATGACGTCGCAGCGCCGCTAACCGAGGCCCCGCCTCCCCGCCGTGTCCGCCATCCTCGACCACCTCACCGCGATCCTCGTCGGGGCCGTCCTCGTGGGCGCGCTCCTCGTCGTGCAAATGCGCCGCCAGGAGTCGGCCGTCGCGACGACCGTGCAGAACCGGGTCGAGTACCAGACCGGGGAGTTCCTGTCCGTGGTCCAGCGCGACGCCGAGAACATCCGGACGCGGCGCCAGACCGAGCACGCCTTCGGCGCGTACCGCTTCACGGTCCGCCGGGCGGCGGGCACCGACGGCGAGACGTACACGTCGCAGCTCTCCTTCCCGACGCTCGCCAACCCGGCCCTCGGGGCCGCCTCGCCGGTCGCCCTCGTCACGTACCGGATGACGCCGACCGGCGAGACCGTCCGCGTCGGCGCGTCTCTCCGGCCGACGTACCGGATCGTCCGATTCGCCTACACACGGGCGGGCGGCCAGGTCGAGACCGGCGGC
This sequence comes from Rubricoccaceae bacterium, assembly GCA_031425425.1. GTDB lineage: Bacteria > Bacteroidota > Rhodothermia > Rhodothermales > Rubricoccaceae > DASVSE01. The sequence continues at coordinate 8,675 of JANPJI010000145.1, read as the reverse complement.
GCGGTCGGCGTGCTCGACTTCGACGCGTTCCTCGTCCGCGACGACGGCTCCGAGCAGACCGACGAGCAGACCGTGGACCCCGTCCCGGCCCAGGTCCGGGTCGCGGTGATGACGGCCGCCCCGGCGCAGAGCCGGCGCACGCGCGACCAGGCCGCGACGCGGACCCAGAACGCGACGCGCCGGTCCGTGACGGCCCGCGTGATCAGCGCCGCGGCGAGCGACGGCTTCCCGCCGGTCGAGGCGGGCGCGGCCGGCATCCCCCTGCTCCCCGGCGACACGCCGCCGTCGAGCCCCACGCCGCCGCCGAGCCCCCCGATCTAGGGCTCTACGGCCCGCCGCTCCCCGTCTTCCTTCACGCCTTCCGTACTCCCCAATGGGCAAGCTCACCCTCCTGATCGTCGGCGCCGCCATCCTCGGCGGGGCGGTCCTCAAAGTCGGGACGGACCTGATCGCCGGCGACACGTCGCGGGATCGGTCGGAGAGCCAGGCGGACCTGCTCGCGCGCCAGATTGCCGAGTCGGGTCAGAGCCTCGTCCTCGGGGCCATGGTCGGCGAGAGCGGGTTCGTGAACCCGGGGATCACCCGCCAAGACTACGACGGGGGGGCCTTCACGGTGAACGTAGACGCCCTCTCGGCGGACGCGCAGGCCATCACCGTGACCGTCGAGGGCCGCTACGGCGGGGCCGTCCACACGATCCAGAGCTCGTACGCCTTCGACCCGATGGAATACCCCGGGCCGATCTGGCTGGACGTCCCGTATGCGTCGGCCGACATCGCCAGCGGCGCGCGGGTCTCGGGGACCCCGACGGACCACCCGTCCCGATTGGACACCCGGAAGTTCGACGACCTCGGCCTCGGCCGGTACGTCTCGGCGACGGCCATGCAGGGCGCCCTCGCGGCCGGCCTGACCACCGGCGGGAGTGCCCTCTCCATCCCCCGGGCAGCAGACTGGAGCCCGAGCGCCCCGCTTCTCGAAGACCTGAGCCGGCAGGACGACATCGGGTCCGGCGAGGACCTCTATCAAGCCGCCCTCGCCGCCATGGATGCCGGCGACGTGACCCACGACGCGGCGACGACCGTCGGCGGGAACGAGACGTGGGGCGGCGCAGCCGCTGTGACGCGGGTCCGCGGCGACCTCACCGTGGTGGGCCGTCTGACCGGCGCGGGCGCGCTCCTCGTCGAGGGCGCGCTCCGGGTCCCCGCGGGCGGCCAGCTTGCGTGGAGTGGCCTCGTCATCGTCCGGACCCAGCAGCAGCTTCTCCCTGTCGCGCTCGACGGCAACGCCGACATCACGGGCGGACTCGTCGTGGTTCAGGACGCGCTCCCGCCGGGCGGCCACCTCGACGTCACCGTCAATCGCGACCCCGGTGGGATGGCGGGCCCTGTGGGCATCCGGCCCGGCCCGAACTGGCCGGCGCGGAGCCCGGTCGACTACACGTGGTACGAGCACACGCACAAGTTCGACGTCGGGACAGGGGGGATCCCGCGCGGGCGGCGGATCGTCTTCGCCGAGAACGGAGCCGGCCGCCACGAGGAGCAGACGCGGTTCTGGGAGACCGTCCAGGCCGCCGGAACGGAGCCGGTCTACCTCCAGGTCGTGAACCCTCAGAACCACGGGTACGCCCGCTTCTCAGCTTCGCTGACGTCTCTACCGGACTCGCTGACCGGGCTTATCCGAGACGGGTTCGGAACGTTCGCCGAGCCCAGCACGCCCTACCGGTCGCGGACGTTCAGTGCGGACGAGCTCCGGGCGCTCATCGTAGACATCCAGAGCCTCCGGTCTCTGAAAGACCGGTTCGAGGGACAGGGCACGTGCGCGGCGAGCGACTGGCCGATCTGCGTCGGGGCCGACCCCAACCGTGCTGAGGCCCTCTCGATCCGGCTCGTCCGCGCCCGCGACGAGCGGCCGCTTTACGACGCCGCCATCTACTGGCACATGCGGTTCGAGGAAATCGTCCAGCACGAGGCCGATGAGGCCGCGTGGCTCGAGCGGCTCCGGCTCGGGGAGGATTATGGGACGCACCTCACGATGGGGCCGCAGGCGAGCGTCACGTACCGGCTCGCCGAGATCGCCCGGCTCACCGAGAAGCTCGGCTTCGACGGCAACGAGGTGCGCCTCGTCTCGACGGTCAGCGAGCACGTCTCGGCCGGCGAGCTCCGCGGGTACCTCGCATCCGGCGCACCCACCGCGCCCACGCCAAGCTCGCCCCCCGCACCGAGCCCAACGCCGACGCCGCTGCCCGGAGCGCCCACGCCGCTGCCGACGCCCACAACCGGTTCGCTGCCGGCCCCGGCCCCCACGCCGAGCCCGACGCCTACGCCGAGCCCCACGCCGAGCCCCACGCCGAGCCCCACGCCGAGCCCCACGCCGACGCCCAGACCAACGCCCACCCCCACACCGACGTACACTCCTCCATCCGGCTGGAGACCCGTGTTCGACGTCTGCCACACGACCAGCGCGGGCCAGCGAATCCCGATCCCGATCGACAACCGGAACAAATACCAGATGCACGTGACGAGCCACCGGGATCCAATCGGGGCGTGCTGACGACGGACGGCCCGGGTGGGCGCGGCGTAGCTTGCCGCGCCCGCCTCGCGCCCGATGCCTGACGACTCCCACGACACGACTGACGACGACGGCCCGCTGGACCCGGCCGAGTTCTTCGGCAACGATGGTCCCTCAGGCGCGGGCCTGCTCATGGACGCGCCCGTGCCCGAGGGCCACCGCAGCGGCTACGTCGCCCTCGTCGGCGCGCCGAACGTGGGCAAGAGCACGCTCCTGAACCGGCTCCTCGGGACCAAGCTCTCGATCGTCTCGCCGCGGCCGTCCACGACACGCAACCGCGTCCTCGGCATCCTGTCGTCCGAGGGCACGCCGGACTCTGAGGCCCCCGCCGACGGTTCGGACAGTGAGGACGCGAGCGCCGCGACGGCGGCCCGCCCGGCCGCGCCGGCGCTCCCGCCGCACCAGCTCGTGCTGCTGGACACGCCCGGCGTCGTGCGCCCCAAGTACCGCCTCCACGAGGCGATGATGCGCGACGTCGACCGCTCGATCGGCGACGCCGACGTCGTGGTGCTGCTCGCCGACGCGCTCGCGCCACGGCTCACGCACGACGCCCAGACGGCGCTCGAACGGGCGGCGCGCCAGCACAGCCCGGTGATCCTCGCCATCAACAAGGTCGACGGCATGGCGTCCGCCGCCGAGGCGCTCCCGCTCGTGGACCTCTACGCGGAGGCGTTCGGGCGGCCGTTCGACGAGGTCGTCCCGATCTCGGCCCTCACCGGCACGGGCGTGGCGACGCTGCTTCGGCTCGTGCTGGACCGCATCCCCGAGGGGCCGCCGTACTACCCGCCGGACCAGCTCTCGGAGCACCCCGAGCGGTTCTTCCTGGGCGAGATCGTCCGCGAGGCCATCTTCCACCTCTACCGCGACGAGATCCCGTACTCGACGCAGGCCGTCGTGGTGACGGTCGAGGAGCGCCCCGGCCAGAAGACACTCGTCGCCATCGACGTCGTCGTCGAGCGGGAGTCGCAGAAGGCGATCCTCGTCGGCAAGGGCGGGTCCGCACTGAAGCGGCTCGGCATGGCGGCCCGGCAGGAGATGGAAGGCTTCCTCGGGCGCGGCGTCTTCCTCAAGCTGTTCGTCAAGACGCGCGCGGACTGGCGCGACCGCGAGGGCTACCTCAAGGAGTACGGGTTCGGGAAGTAGAGGCGGCTACGGGTACGGTCCATCGTCGATCCGCATCCCGAGCCCCTCGGTGACGGCGCAGCGGAGGTCGACAGGGACGTGCCCGCGGACGACGAACGCAGCGTTCTCGTGGCGCGTCGGGTACGCGCGCCGCAACTCGGCGAAAGCGGCAGCGCGAGCGGTGGGATCAGGGCCGGCGGCGTCCATCGCGGCCCGGAACCGCTCGTCGTCGTCGAAGATGGAGTACGAAGCTCTCTGCAAACTGGAGAGCCACAGCGCATCCGTCAGTGCTCGGGTGCGATCCGGGGCGTTGATGAAACGGACGGTCGCCGCCGGGGCCGTCCAGGGAGCAGGGACCTCCAGCCCCTCGACGGCTGCCCAATCTCGGAGTGCCTCGGTGACCATCGCCGTCCCGGCGAGCTTGCCCTCGGCAGAGTACCCCGCGATATGAGGCGTGGCGATCAGTGCCCTCTCGACGAGGTCAGGGTTTGGAGACGGTTCGCCCGGCCAGCAGTCCAAGACGAAGGCACCGAGGCGGCCGTACAGGTACGACGCGAGAAGGGCTGGCCCGTCCACGACGCTCCCGCGCGCCGCGTTAACGAGCTGTGAACGAAGCTTTATCGCGGTCATCTCCTGGGCACCGATCAGTCCGCGCGTCGGCCACCGCGACTCGCCGGGTCCCGTCAACGGCGTGTGGAGCGTGACGATGTCCGCCGCGGCTAGCACGTCGTTGAGCGGGCGATAGTCGTGGTCCACGTGCCCGGCCGCCGCGCGTGGCGGGTCGCACACGAGGACGTTCATCCCGAGCGCCCGCGCCCGCGGCACGAGGCGACCGCCGACAGCGCCCGCTCCGACGACGCCGAGCGTCTTCCCGGCGATCTCATCGAGGCCGGCCAAATGGAGCAGCGCCGCGAGGACGTACTCGACGACCGACGTCGCGTTCGAGCCCGGAGCCGAGGCGAAGGCGACCCCGAGGCGCGCGAGCGCGGCCGCGTCCACGTGGTCCGTGCCGGCCGTCGCCGTGCCGACGAAGCGGACCGGCGTACCGCCGACGAGCGCCTCGTCGACGCGCGTCACGCTGCGGACGAGCAGGACGTCGGCCCCTTCAGCCGCTCCGCGCGTGATCTCGCGGCCGGGCAGCAAGCGGACGCTCCCGAACCGGCCGAAGGCGTCGCGGGCAGCGGGAATGTTGGCGTCGGCGACGATTCGCAGAGTCTGCATCGGGTGGGGTATGCGGGGATTGTCCACGTGCAGGGGCATGTCTGAGCCCGGCGGCAGACACGCCGGTCCGTTCGCTCCGTCCTCACGAAACAGAGCGCCCCGGGTTCACCGTAGGAGGCGTTCCTGAGAGGAAGGCACGTCCTTTGCCCTCTCGACGAACCATCTGCCTCGCTCGCATCGAGTCTACCGCTACCGCTTCCGGCCCGTCCGTCTCCCAACCGCGAGCGAGCACGCCCGCAGCGGACGCGCCATTCACGAACCGGCACCGGCCACTCTATGCTGAACCTCAATAAGAAGGCCGCGGCGTCCATCGCCGTCGTCCTGTCCTCCGTCCTCCCCGTCCTCGCCCTCTTCTTCACCTCCCAGACGACCGAGCACCTGGCCCAGAGCGGGCTCCCGACGCACGTGGTTTCAGACGCTGTCCCCGCCTTCGATGCGGGCAACGTCTCGGACGACGTCCTCTGGCTCGCCCGGTGCGCGTACTCGGAGACGAAGAAGCCCCACGAGCAGGAGCTCGTGGCGTGGGTGATCCGCAACCGGGTCGAGACCGGCTACCGCGGACAGCGGACGTACCCGGCCGTCGTTCTGGACCCGTTCCAGTTCAGCGCGTTCAACCCGGGCTCGTCCAAGCGGTCCCTCTACGCCAACCTCGTCCCCGGGAGCGACTCGGAGGGCTGGCAGCGCGCGCTCGAAGTCGCGCACGCCGTGTACCACGCGCCCGCCGCGGCGCGCCCGTTCGACACCACGACGCGCCACTTCTACAGCGAGCGCTCGATGGTCGGCGGGCGGACGCCTGCGTGGGCCGTCGGTCACCGGCCGGTTCGGCCGGGCGCGTCGCGCATCGACCCACGCCGGTTCCGGTTCTACTCCGGCGTCGCGGCGGTCGTCCGCCTGTAGGCCTTCCATCCTCACCGCGCCCGCTCCGGCGGGCGATCTTGGGGGCGCGTCCATCCGGGCGCGCCCTCTTCTTTTGCCGCCTTTCGCGATGACCCGCCTTTCGACTGCGAGGCCCCTGGCGCTGCTTGCGCTCCTGCTCACCGTCACCTCCGGCTGCGCCGGCACGCGCACCGCGGACGTCGCGCCGGGCACCGTGCAGGGTGCCGTGCCACAGGCCGCTGCGCCGCAGGCCGCCGGTGCGTTCGTCGTGGAGGCCCCGCCCGTGTGGGGCGTCGACGGCACGCGCATCGCGTCGTTCAACGTCGAGTTCCTGTTCGACGGGGAGGGCGACGAGGGGCAGGCCGACTTCCCGTGGAAAGGGAACCCGGCGCTCGCCCGCGAGCACCGCGACGAGATCGGCGTCGCCATCCGGGCGCTCGACGCCGATGTTCTGTTGATGCCTGAGGTCGAGAACCTGGGCGTCCTCCAGATGCTCCTCGCCGAGTCGCTCGCGGACCTCGGGTACACGGCGCACCTCGTCCCGGGCCAGGACTCGTTCACGGGCCAGAACCTCGGGATCCTCTCGCGCATCCCCGTCGACACGCTCGGCCGGACCGACGAGCGCACGGCGGTCGGCGTGACGGACCGCCAGTACGGGGTCTCCAAGAACGTCTGGGCCCGGATGACGATCGCCGGGACGCCGGTGACGCTCATCGGCGTCCACTTTCTGGCCCAGCCGGACAACCCGGAGCGCCGCCCGCAGCGCGAGGCGCAGGCCGAGATCATCCGCCGGCTCGTCGCCCGCGAGATCGCGGCCGGCAGGCAGGTCGTCGTCCTGGGGGACTTCAACGACCTCGACGAGCAGGTCCTCGACCGCCGCGGGTCGGTCCCGATCTCGAACGTGATGGCCACGATCAAGCGGGCCGGCGACGACCCCGCCGACGACCTCGTGAACGTCATCGGGGACGTCCCGCAGGCGATGCGGTTCACCAACCTCTACGACCGCAACAACGACGGCGTCGCCGGTCCGGACGACCTCTCGGCGATCGACCACATCCTGCTGTCGCCTGCGCTCTACGCGCGTGTCCGCGATGTCCGCTACGTCCACGCTCACGACCCGCGCGAGGTGACGGACCACTTCCCGATCGTGGTCACGCTCGCCGACTGACGCCGCGCAACGGGCCAGCGGGATGGTGATTGTGTGAACGATACAGGATCCTCCGCGGGGCGCGCTCATTAGACAAGGCCCTCTCCCGCCTGTCCATGCCCGCCTCGTCCGACGCCTGGCGCCGCGCCCTCACCGGCGACCGCGACGCCTTCACCGAAGCGACCGCGCCTCACCATGAGACGCTCCTCGCCGCCGCCCGGCGCCAGGTCGAGGTCCAGCGCGCAACCGGCCTGCTCTCCGCCGACGACCTCACGCCCGAGGAGTTGGCCGGCGAGACGCTCGTGCGGGCCTTCGACGGCCGCGCCGGCTACGACGCCGACCAGATGAGCCTCCGGGCGTGGCTGCTCGGGCTCCAGACCCGCACGCTCGCCAGGCTCACGCGCCAGGAGGCGGCGTACGACGCCCGCAGCGCCGTCTCGCTCGACGAGGAGGTCCCGACCGGCGCGGACCAGGACGCCGTCGAGGAGGCGTTCTACGAGTTCCGCGAGCCGTTCGACGTGCTGACCTACGCCGACCTCGTTCCCGGCTCCATCGCCGCCGACGCCTCGGCCACCGAGCAGGGCACGTCCACACTCACCGACGACGACGACAATCCCGACGGACCGACCGACGGCCGCGACGACGGTCCCGTCGGAGCGCTCACGGACGACCCGGACGCGGACCGGCGCGCGCGCGCCCACCAGGCCGCGCTCCTCCACGACGAGTTCGACCTCTCGCTCGCCGAGGTCGCCCGCATCTTCGACGAGTCGCTCAAGGACACCGCCGAGAACGTCAACGCCGCCCGGGCCGGCTTCCGCGAGCGCTTCGGCTCCGCGGACGACCTCTCGGGCGACGACCCCGAGACCGACTCGTACACCGGCGATCCGATCGGCGCGTAACGCAGAGAGCCGGGAGCGGTCAGCAGGGAGTGGGGAATCGCATTCCCCGCGGCCCACGCCTCCGCGGCCCCTCTGTCTTTCCCCATTTCCATTTCCCAGTCCCCTCAATGAGCACCACGCTGGCTCCCGACACCCGCGACGCCCTTCTCGCCGAACTCCGCCGCCGGACGACCACGCCGGGCTTCCACTTTCTCTCGGCCGACCACCTGACGCGTCTCAACGAGGCGGCGTCGGCGGGCGCGCCCGTCGTGAGCCTCTACCTCTCGCTCGCACCCGAGATGCGCCGCGGGAACGCATGGGAACGCGCCTTCCGCGAGGTCGCGGCCCAGGCGCTGCACCTGGCCAACGGCCACCGCGAGGCGGTCCAGGCAGAACTCGACCGGATCCGCGAGACGCTCGACGGCGGCCTGCCCCGCACGGGCCGCGGCGTGGCCTTCTTCGCCTGCGAGAGCATCGGGCTGTTCGAGCGCCTCGGCACGGCGATCGACCTGCCCACGTCGGTCCACGTCGAGCAGAGCCCGTACGTCCGCCCGCTCGCGCGCGTCCGCGATGAGAACGACCGCTTCGTGATCGCGCTCGTCTCCGCGCACCAGAGCCGCTTCTTCTTCGCCCAGATCGGGCTCGTCGAGGAGGTCTACACGCTCGACGGCGAGGAATTCGCGGTGACGGACACCGTGACGAAGGACCAGCGGCAGGACATCAAGGCGGACCTCCGGCGCGCCCAGGCGCAGCGGAGCGCGCACGCCGCCCAGCTCATCTGCAAGACGCTCGACGCGCGCCACGTCGTCTACTCGGCCCCGGCCGACATGGACGCCTCGTTCACCGACGCGCTCGACCAGGCCAC
>JANPJI010000144.1:0-2696 GCA_031425425.1 Rubricoccaceae bacterium | reverse complement strand
GCTCACGCCGAGCCCGCTCCGCGACGTGCCGCGGTGCCCGTACGCGGACCCCAGCGGCGGCTGCACGTGGCAGCACCTCGCCTACGACGCGCAGCTCGAGATGAAGCGCGAGGCCGTCGAGCGGATCCTGGCGCACGCGCCGGGGCTGGACCTCGCGGGCGTACCGGTCCGTCCGGCGATCGGGGCGGACCGCGACGAGGGCTCGGGCGGGATCTACTATTACCGCAACAAGATGGAGTTCTCGTTCGCGGCGCAGCGCTGGCTCACCGACGCCGAGATCGCCACCGAGGAGGACTTCGACCGCCACTTCGCGCTCGGCCTCCACGTGCCCGGCCGGTTCGACAAGGTCCTCGACCTCAAGACGTGTTTCCTGCAGTCCGAGTGGTCCGCGCGCCTCGTCAACGGCATCCGCGACCTCGCGCGGGGCGAGGGCTGGCCGCCGTGGCACGCCCGCGAGCACACCGGCTGGCTGCGCCACCTCGTCATCCGGACGTCCGCGACGACCGAGGACCGCCTCGTGAACCTCGTCACGTGGACGCGCGACCCCGAGCGCCTCGACACGCTCTCGGCGTTCCTCCGGGCCGAGTTTCCCGAGACGACGACGTTCGTCAACACGGTCAACGAGGGCCTCGCGAACACGTCCTACGGCGACACGAGCGTCGTCTTCGGGCCGGGCACGATCCGCGACCGCATCGGCGGGCACACGTTCGAGATCGCCCCCAACGCGTTCTTCCAGACCAACACGCGCCAGGCCGAGAAGCTCTACGCCGTCGCGGCGGAGATGGCGGACCTGAAAGCCACCGACCTCGTGTACGACCTCTACTGCGGGGCCGGGACGATCTCGCTGTTCGTCGCCGACCGCGTCCGGCACGTCGTCGGCGTCGAACTCGTCGAGGAGGCCGTCCTGAACGCGCGGGCGGCGGCTGAGGCGAACGGCGTCGCCAACACGACGTTCGTCGCGGGCGACATGCTCAAGCTGTTCACACCGGCGTTCGTCGCCAAGCACAGACGGCCCGACGTGCTCATCGTGGACCCGCCGCGCGCCGGGATGCACCCGAAGGTCGTGGACCAGATCGCGGCGCTGCGCCCGGAGCGCCTCGTGTACGTGAGCTGCAACCCGCGCACGCAGGCCGACGACCTCGCGCGGCTGATGGAGGCGACGGACGGCGGCTACCGCGTCGAGGCCGTCCAGCCGGTGGACCTGTTCCCGCACACGACGCACACCGAGTGCGTGATCGGCCTCCGGGCGGTGCCGCTACTGCCCGCCGTTGGCGCCTGACGTCACGGCGGGGACGCCCGGCTCGGACTGCCGACTCGCCCCGTTGCCCGCGTTCATCAGCAGCACGATCAGGAGCGCGATCGAGGCGAGCGCCGCGCCGCCGTGGATCAGCACCACGGCCGACGGCCACTTCTGGCCCGTCGCCTGGCGGTAGAACAGGAAGAGGCCGCCCGCGGCCGTCGCCAGGAACGCGTAGAAGGCGGCCCACGCGTCGAGGTCGGGCGAGTAGAGGAGGCCCACGCCGAGCAGGACGAGCCCGGAGACCGTGAACGCCCCGTGCCCGAGCCCGAGCGCCTTCCCGGACTCGACGCCGCGGAAGTGGTTGACGGCCATCACGAGGCCGATCACGGCCCCGAGGATGAAGGCGAAGACAGCGACGATGTGCATGGGTGCGCGCGAGAAGGGCGTTGTCCACGCCCGCAGTCGGAGTGTGGATCCACGTCCAGCACGCGCTCCGGTAAACCCCGAGGCGCGTCCCCGTGGTGCAAACGCATCAGGCGTGCGCTGTCCGGTCTGCGTAGCCTCCGGCATCTCGCCTCACCACCCGATGCGCACCCTTCTCCTGTCGGCCGCGGCGCTCCTGCAGGGCTGCTCCGTTCTGGGAGCCGGAGGTACGGCCGTTGCCAACGACCGGCGCCGCATCGACGCGACGACAGCGGGAACTGAGATCGGGGCGCGCCCCCCTGCTGTGGGCGATACGCTGACGGTGTATCTCGTTCTGGGCGAGCCCCGCCGTGGAGCCGTCGTGGGTGTAACAGCGGACTCTCTCCGGCTCGACGTCGGCGCGTTCTCTCTCCGCGACATCGACCGCGTCGTGCAGCTGTGGACGCGCGACAGCGTCGGCGAGGCCTTCTTCCTCGGTGCCGCCGTGGACTTCGCTCTGATGTTCTTCGTCATGCGCGACCTCCAGCCGCAGAACAACGGCGCATATGCCTACCCGTGACGGGCCGCCTGGTCTCAACGGGTCCTGCCTGTCTCCGAACCGCCTCCCGGAGCCGCGCGTAGGGCCGACCTGACCTCTGCTTCGCCGATGACCGAGCCCCCTGTCCCGTCTGTCGCATTCGTCACCGGTGGGACGGGCTTCGTCGGAAGCCACCTCGTCGAGGCGCTGCTCGCGCGCGGCGTCGGCGAGGTCCGGTGCCTCGTCCGCAGCGACCCGAAGTGGCTGGACGGGCTCCCACGCGCCGGAAGCGGCGCGGTCACGTTCGTCCGCGGCGACCTGACGTCGGGCGAGGCGCTCCGGGCCGCTCTCCGCGGGACCGAGGCCGTCTACCACGTCGCCGGGCTGACGCGCGCCGCGGACCAGGCGGCGCTGGACCGCGCCAACGTCGACGGCACGCGGGCGCTGCTCGTGGCCGTCCGCGACGCGGCTCCCGACGTGCACCAGCTCGTGGTCACGAGCAGCCTCGAAGCGATG
>JANPJI010000143.1:0-4227 GCA_031425425.1 Rubricoccaceae bacterium | reverse complement strand
CGATCGCGCTCGACGCCGAGGCCGCGAGCATCGACGGCCACCGCAGCGCGCTCCGCGAGCGCCTCGCCGGACGCGCCGCGGCCGAGGCCGAGCGCGCGAGCCGCGCCGCGGACCGGGACGCGGCCTCGCGGCGCCTCACGGACGCCTACGCCCGCCGCGGCGCGCTCGACGAACGCCTCGAACAGGCCCGCCGCGACCGCGCCACCCTCGCTGAGACCCGGCTGGAGCTGCGCGACGCCAAGCGCGAGCAGACGATCTACTCCAAGCTCAAGACCGCCTTCGGCCGCCACGGCATCCCAAGCCTCATCATCGAGGAGACGCTGCCCGACGTCGAGAACCGCGCCAACGTGATCCTGGAGCGCCTCACGGGCGGCACCACGCGCGTCGCCCTTGAAACGCTCAAGGACAACAAGACCGGCGGCACGCGCGAAACGCTCGACATCACCATCACGGACGCGCAGGGCGCGCCGCGGGCGTACGAGATGTACTCCGGCGGCGAGGCCTTCCGGGTCAACTTCGCGCTCCGGATCGCGCTCTCGCAGCTGCTCGCCGAGCGCGCCGGCACGCAGATCCGCACGCTCGTCGTGGACGAGGGCTTCGGCACGCAGGACGCCGACGGCCTCCAGGCGCTCGTCGCGGCGATACAGACGATCCAGGACGACTTCGACAAGATCGTCGTCGTAACGCACCTCGAAGAACTCAAGGCCGCGTTCCCGGTCCGCATCGAGGTCCGCAAGGACCCCGTCACCGGCTCCACGTTCGACATCGTCGGCGTGTAGTGATCTGAGGAAATGGCAGCGCGACAGCCGGTTACGGGGAGCGGCCTACCTTGGAGCCCGTCCACCTGCCCGACGACCGTATGGCTCTCGAACCGGTCCAGATCCAGCGCCGCGAGGACTTTCGGGCAGGCGCGCTCGGGCTTCTCATCGGACTCCCGATTCTTGCCTACTCGGTGTGGGGCGTCCGCGCGCCGTCCGTGAGCGACTACGTGCGCATCGAGGTCGTCCCGGAGGTCGTGACGGTCGTCCGCGAGGGCGGGCGCGGGCGCCTCGAAGGCATCCGGCTCGTGGCCGGCGGGCGGCGCTACCAGGCCGAGAACGTCTACGTGGACCAGAGCGGCTACTCGGCCGCCGAGCTGCGCGCGGCGCTGCGGCCTGGCGCACCTGTCTCGCTGTGGGTCGAGAATCCCGACGCCGAGACGCCGCGCATCCGGGGCATCGTCTCGGCAACGGTCTCGGCCCCGCCGGAGACGGGCGTCGCGGCGGACAACCAGGAGGTGCGATTCATGCGGATCCTAGGGTTCGGGTTCGCGGGCCTCGGCGCGCTCTCGGTCGTCTTCGGACTGAGACGCCGCCCGCCGAACCCCGACGGCTGACCCGCATCGGTGCGGTACGGACCCATGACCGGGACTTTGCGGCCAGGTCGCTGCGCGGGCCGCGCTGTGCGTCCGCCCGCGCAGCGTTAGCCGACGGCCTGCTGGACGGCCGCTTCGAGCGCGTCGAGCTGGAACGGCTTCTTGACGACCGCCGACACGTCCGAGCCCTCCGCCTCGGCGTCCGTGTCGCCGGTGAGGAGGACGACCGGGAGCGCGGGGAACCGGCGGCGGACCTCGGCGGCCAGCTCGCGGCCGGACATGCCCGGCATCGACAGGTCGGTGATGACGAGGTCGTAGGTGAGCGCAGCGAGGCAGTCGAGCGCCGCCGCCCCGCCCTCGGCGTCGTCCACCGTGTGGCCGCGCATCCGCAGCAGCTTGGTCGTGACGAGGCGCACCATCGGCTCGTCGTCCACGACGAGGATCCGGAGCGGGCGAACCGTTCGGACCGGTGCCCTGCGCGCGTCTGGGGCGGACGGTTCGGGGACAGTCGGTACGAGGGCCGGCGCGTCGGTCGTGGGCGCGTCGGTCGTGGTGTGGAGCGGGGCGTCGGGGACCTGCACCTCGGGGGCCGGGTCGGTCGCGGCGAACGGGAAGGTGAGCCGGAAGAGCGTCCCGCGCCCCGGCGCGCTCTCGACCTCGATGCGCCCGTTGTGCTCCTGCACGATGCCCTGGCTGACCGTGAGCCCCATGCCCGTCCCGGCCGTGCCCTTCGTCGTGTAGAGCGGCTCGAAGATGCGCCGTCGGACGCGGTCCGACATGCCGACGCCCGAGTCGGCGACCTCGACGCAGACGCCACGCCCATCCGGCGTCGGGGCCGTCTCGACGCGGAGCGTGCCGCCAGCGGGCATCGCCTGGACGGCGTTGAGGACGAGGTTGACGAGCACCTCGCGGAGCTCCGTTGGGGTGCCGAGGATGGGCGGTGCCGGCCGGAGGTCCGCCTCGACGACGATGGCGATGCCCTTGCGGCGTGGCTCGTTGTGCCAGTACGGCTTGGTGAGCGTGAGCACCTCGGCCGCGAGCGCGTGCAGCGCCACCGGCTCGACGCGCTCCTGCTTGTCGTTGCGGATGTACTGCTGGATGCGCCGCACGAGCGAGGCCCCGTCGTCGGCGGCCTGCGCGAGCGTGTCGAGGTGGTCGAACGCCCCGGCGTGTGCGCCGCACGCCTCGAGGTCGGCCCGGATCAGCTCGCCGTGGCCGAGGACGGTCGTGAGCAGGTTGTTGAAGTCGTGCGCGACGCCCATCGTCATGCGGCCGAGCATTTCGAGGCGCCGACGGCGCGTCTGCTCGGCCGCCCACGAGGCGGGCTCGCGGAGGACCTCGCCGACGAGCATCACCGGGTACCGCCCCGACTCCACGCCCGGCATCCGGACGGGCTGGAAGTGGAGCAGGATCGGGACCGGCTGGTCGGTCGCGTCCGGGCGGTCCACGAGGAAGACCTGGTGCGACACCGGCCCCCCGCGCGCCGCCTCGACGACGTAGTCGCTGGCGAAGCGGGCGTCCTCGAGCGGGAGCCCGCCCCAGAGCGCGTCCGCTCCGAAGAGGTCCAGCCAGGGGTCGTTGGCGTCCAGCCGCTCGCCGGCGGCGGTGGTGAGGGCGGTCAGCAGCTCGGTGGAGACGAGCGGGAGGGAAGCGTCCATGGCCGAAAGTACAGGGTACGCGGCGCAGGCGTGCAGGCGTGTAGGAGCGCAGGCGTGCAGGAGCGCAGGCGGTGAAGGATCGTGCGTTCCTGAGCCCGTGCGGTCCTGCGCTCATCGGCTCCACCGCCCCGTTCGCCCGTAGCTTGTCCGTCCCGCCCGAACCCGACCGCTATGTGGCTCCGCTCCGTCGTCGACACCATCGGCAACACGCCGCTCGTCCAGCTCAACCGCCTCGCCAGCGACCTGCCGTGCCCGGTCCTCGCCAAGGTCGAGTTCTTCAACCCCGGCGGCTCCGTCAAGGACCGCATCGGGCTCGCGATGATCGAGGACGCCGAGGCGAAGGGGCTCCTGCGGCCCGGCGGAACGATCGTTGAGGGCACGTCGGGCAACACGGGGGCCGGCCTCGCCATCGCGGCCATCGCCAAGGGCTACCGCTGCATCTTCACCACGACGGACAAGCAGAGCCCCGAGAAAGCCGACGTCCTGCGCGCCCTCGGGGCCGAGGTCATCGTCTGCCCGACGAACGTCGCCCCGGACGACCCGCGGTCCTACTACTCGGTCGCGCGGCGGCTCGCCTCCGAGATCCCCGGCGCGTTCTACCCCAACCAGTACGACCACCCGGCCAACGCCGAGGCGCACTACCGCACGACCGGCCCGGAGCTCTGGGCGCAGACCGACGGCCGCATCACCCACTACGTCGCCGGGGCCGGCACGGGCGGGACCATCTCGGGCACGGCGCGCTTCCTCAAGGAGAAGAACCCGGACCTCACGGTGGTCGGCGTCGACCCGTACGGCAGCGTCTACCACACCTACTTCCACACCCGCGTCTTCGACGAGAAGGAGATCTACCCGTACCTCATCGAGGGCGTCGGCGAGGACATCCTGGCGGGCAACATGGACTTCGACCTGTGCGACGACTTCGTGCAGGTGACCGACAAGGCGGCGATGCAGATGACGCGGCGGCTGGCCCGCGAGGAGGGCCTGTTCGTCGGGCAGTCCTGCGGGATGGCGCTCGTCGGCGCGCTCGACTGGCTCCGCGCCCACCGCGACACGCTCACGCCGGAGTCGGTCGTCGTCGTGCTGCTGCCGGACACCGGCTTCCGCTACCTCTCGAAGACGTTCAACGACGAGTGGATGCGCCGCAACGGCTTCCTCGAAGAGGCCTCGACGCTCACCCTGGACGACGTCCTCGCGGCGCGCAAGACGCAGGAGCCC
>JANPJI010000142.1:0-3196 GCA_031425425.1 Rubricoccaceae bacterium | reverse complement strand
CACCGAGCTCTACGTCACCGAGGCGTTCTGGCCGGACTTCCGCCGCGAGGCGCTCTACGAGGCGATCCGGAGCTACCAGGACCGCGACCGCCGCTTCGGCCGCGTCGAGGAGCCGTAGCACGCGCCGCGCGGACGCCGGGGCGCGGACGCCGAGGCACCGCGCAGACACAACCTCTGTGTCATCCTGAGCCCCGCGAAGGATCTCAGCGCCGTGGGGCGGTTCCTCGCAGCCGGTGGCAGCAGGATCCTGCCTCGCCCTTCGGCTTCGCTCAGGGCAGGCTGTCAAGATCCTTCGCTGCGCTCAGGATGACATCTTCGTAGGGTGTGCGGGCTCGAACGTTCCGCCTCGCTTGAGGCGGGGGACGTCGGGACGCGAGACGCCGGGACGTGGCCGCCGGGGCGCGGGACGCCGGGGCGCGGGACGCTGCATGTTGCCTGCCCTCCCGCGGGGCACGACGGAGCGACCCGCCGCGAAGCGGCAATAAGGCCCCGGACGTGCCGTTCTCGCGTCGGACGGCCGGCCCCCGAGCACGCTCACGGGTGCTCGGGCCGTCTTCGCCGTTTCCTGCACCCCGGCCCCGGACCCTGCGCGCTAGCTTCGCGCGGCCCGCCTGCTCAGGTTCGGGTTCACCCGACGCCCCCTGCCCGTTTTGCGATCTGCCCCCGGTCTGCTGCGCCTCGTTGCGCGGCTCTCCACCCTCGGCCTGCTGTGCGCCACCGGAATCCTTCCGGCCTCTGCCCAGACCCCCGCCGCCCCTGCCGCCGCTCCCGCGCCCTACGAGGTGCTCGGCGTGACCGTCGAAGGCGCGGCCGACGACGCCTCGGCGAGCCTCGCGCGCCAGATCAGCGGGCTCCGCCCCGGCGCGCAGGTCCAGCTCCCGTGGGACCCGTCGTTCTCCGAGGCCGTCCGGGCGCTCTACTCCCGCGGCGGCTACTCGGACGCCTCCGTCGTCGTGTCGCAGGTGGCCGGCCAGGGCGTCTTTCTCACCGTCCGCATCGTCGAGCAGCCCAAGCTGGCGCAGTACACCATCGAGGGCCTCCGCACGAGCGACCAGGAGGAGATCCGCGACCAGATCCCACTGCTCCGCGGCCGCGCCGTCCGCCCGGCCGACATCGACCGGGGGCGGATCGCCATCGAGACCTTCCTCCGCGCCCGCGGCTACCGCTCGCCCGTGGTGACCGTCGCCCAGACGCCTGCCGCCGACGGCCGCGTGGACCTCGCGTACACCGTCGCCCGCGGCGAGCGGCAGGCCGTCGGCGACGTCGTCTTCGCGGGCAACACGGCCTTCTCCGAGCGGACGCTCCGCCGCCAGCTCAAGGGCACGCCCGAGCGCCGGTGGTGGCGCTTCTGGAAGCGCTCGACGTTCAACGACGAGGCGTACCGAACCGATCTCGAAACGCTCGTCCGGTTCTACAACGACCGCGGCTACTACGGCGCGCGCGTCCTGAGCGACTCGGTCTACACGCGCCCCGAGGACGGCGCGCTCGTCGTCCAGATCACGCTCGAAGAAGGGCCGCGCTACGCGGTTCGGAACGTCGTCTTCGAGGGCAACACGCTCTTCACCGACGCCCAGCTCCAGCAGGCGCTCGACGTCCAGCCCGGCGATGTGTTCAACCGCTCGCAGCTGGACCGGAACCTCAACTACTCGGCGGCCCACACGGACGTCGCGAGCCTCTACACGGACCGCGGCTACCTCCGGTTTAACGCCGAGCAGCAGGTCACGGTCGTCCCCGGCGACTCCCTCGACCTGTACTACGAGGTCACCGAGGGCGACGTGTACGAGTTCGGCGACGTGGCCATCGCGGGCAACACGCGCACCAAGGAGCACGTCATCCGCCGCGAGCTGCGGACCGTGCCGGGCCAGCCGTACAGCCGGCAGGCCATCGAGCGGAGCGTCCGCGAGCTCTCGACGCTGAACTACTTCGACCCGGCCAGCTTCGGCAACGGCCCCGCGCTGAGCGTCAACGACGAGGACCAGACGGTGGACCTCACGTACCGCCTCGCCGAGAAGAGCTCGGACCAGCTCGAGCTCTCGGGCGGCTGGGGCGGCTCCGGGACGGGCCTCATCCTGACCGCCCGCGTCACGTTCGCCAACTTCTCGGTCCAGAACCTCATCCGCGGCCGCGGCAACCCGATGCCCTCCGGCGACGGGCAGCAGGTCTCGCTCCAGGTCCAGACCTACGGCCGCATCCAGCAGGTGTACTCGCTGTCGTTCACGAACCCGTGGTTCCGCGGCCGCCAGACGCCCGCCGGGTTCTCGGTCGGCTACTCGAACTACAGCCCGCGCAACAGCGCCACGCGCGTCGCGCGCGGCTTCGGGCGCATCTTCTACCGCCAGCGGCTGCGCTTCCCGGACGACTACTTCCAGACCGGGACGGACCTCGGCTTCCAGATCTACGGCATCTCGGGGGCGGGCGCGACGACGCAGTTCGGCGGCCTCCCCGAGGGCACGAGCCGCGAGCTGACCATCGCGCAGTCGCTGACGCGCAACGCGCTCGACAACCCGCAGCTCCCGACGGCCGGCTCCAGCCTCGGCCTCACGCTGACCGTCGCCCCGCCGATCCCGGGCTTCATCCAGTACATCAAGGGCGACTTCACCAACGCGTGGTACACGCCCATCGGGCCGGGGCTCTCGGCGAGCATCCGCACCGAGTTCGGCTACATCGGCTCGCTCACCGGCGACGACGTCCAGTTCCAGCGGTACCTCATCGGCGGGACGGCGCTGGAGGCCAACCAGGGCACGCTCCAGGGCTTCGGCAAGGACCTCGTGTTCATGCGCGGCTACCCGCTGGAGTCCATCGGGCCGCGCGAGAACGGCGAGCCCGTCGGCGGGCGGATCCTGAACAAGTACCAGGCCGAGGTCCAGTGGCTCGCGCTCCAGACGCCCCAGCTCACCTTCGCCCCGTACCTCTTCCTGGACGCGGCCAACACGTGGGACAGCTTCAGCGACTACGACCCGAGCCGGCTCTACCGCTCGGCCGGCGTCGGCGCCCGCGTCTTCCTCCCCATCCTCGGGCTCGTCGACCTCACCTACGGCCGCCAGATCGACGCGTTCGACGCGATCCCCGGGGACGACGGGCTGCCCAAGTGGGACTTCCAGTTCACCCTCGGCGGCGGCTCCTGAGTGGGCACGGGGTACACGGTTCGGGGTACGGCCGCTTCGTACGGCTTGAAGCCTGTGTACCCCGAACCTCG
>JANPJI010000141.1:0-3509 GCA_031425425.1 Rubricoccaceae bacterium | reverse complement strand
CGGAAGGCGCTCAAGTTGAGCGGACCCACCTGCAGGCGGAACTTGCCGGATTCGTCGTGGATGGACGCGCCCACGACGGCGTCGACGCCGAGGCGCGCCCGCCCGAGCCGGGGGCGTTCGCCCAGGCGGACCAGCCGCGGGATGTTTTCGAGAACCTGGACGCAGTGGCCCGTCGCGTGCTCCAGGAGTGCCCGCAGGCCCTCGGCGTTGCGGGTCCACGCCGAGAGGCGCGCCGCGAGCGGGAGCAGGTCGCGGACCGGGACAGGCGCTTCGGCCGCTTCGGGCATTCCCGCCAGGGCAGCGGCGCGGACGGCGTGTGGGTCCCGGCGGGCCACGGACCACGCGCGGACTTCGGGACGAAACCGCGCCCACGCGCGCCACAGCTGCGCATAGGGCCGGTGGCCGAGCAGGTCCAGAAAGTCGCGCAGCGGCCGCGTGTCGTCCGCCAGCGTCGAGATCCGGTCGTGGAAGATCGCCGGCAGGGCGGCGTCGACGCCGTAGAGGCCGCCGAAGCCGACCTCCATGCGGACAGGCTCCGTCGGCGCGCCGCCGCGCACGTGGCGGACGTCGGCGGCCGGGAAGACGCTCGCCGGGTCCGGGTGGACGCGGACTGCCTCGCGGCGCGGCTCCGGCCCGCCGACGGCCTGCGGTCCGCCGCGCGAGGCGGCCAGCAGACGGACCGCCTGGAAGAACTCGAACCGGTAGCCCTCGCGCTCCATCCGCGCCAGCGTCGCCTGCGCCGCGGCCTCGTCGGGGGCCGGGGCGTCGAGCCGCGAAACGGGGCGAGAGGACGTCATGGCTAGACGAGCGGGCGCGCGCCGCGGTCGGGCACCCACGTCATGCGCGTGCCCGAGGGGACGGACTCGATGACGAGGTGCACGAAGGCGTTGACGGTGGCGTAAAGCGACAGGAACTCGCTCAGGATCAGGCCGAAGAGCGCCAGGTCGCCCTCGTCGGCGAAGTGCCCTTCGGTGACCTGAACGGTCACCTCGGCCCCGCGGCGGACCGCCCCGCGGCGCAGGATCTCTTTGGGGATCCAGCGGACGTCGCGGATACCGCGCCGACGGCGGCGGCTCGCCTCGGTGTCGGCCCAGTCGTAGAGGTCGAGCACGCCCGTGAGCGCGTCGGTCGTGGCGACGGAGCCGTGGCTGAAGGACCAGTGCGCCAGGAGAGCCCAGAGCAGGTCCGGGTGGCGGTCGAGCGGCGGCCGGACGACGAGCGACGGCCGGTCCAGGTTGGCCACGGCCACGACCTGCGGCACGGTGGGCGCGAGGCGGTCCACCATGCCCGGCTGGAGCAGGTCGTAGGGCAGCGCCCCGTTCGTGCACCGCATCGCCACCGAGAGCGTCTCCGCGACCGGCGCGCCGGCGTCGAGGTCGGGACTGGCGAGCAGCAGGTAAAGGTCGGCCGCCGGCGTCACGCCGGGCCGCCGGAGCACGTCGTAGGAGCGCTCGGCGTCGGACGACAGCCCGAAGGCGCGGGCGTACGTCCGCCGCCGCCCGGTGCCCTCCTCGGTGCTGACGACGGCGGTGACGTCGTAGCCCTCGATGCTCGCCGGGTGCCGCAGGCTGGGGATCACGCGCTGCTCGGCCCACGTGTGCTCGGCGCGGGTCGGCTCGGCGTCGTGCTCGAACAGGTTCACGGCCGGCGTGACGTGCAGGCGGACGTGCTCGGCCTTGAGGCGGCGGTCCTCGGGGTAGACCCGGTCGAACACCACGTCGACGGCGAACGTCTCGGCCTCGGGCGCGATCTCGGCGAGCGCGGCGAGCCCGACGAGGTCCACCTGCCAGAACTTGCGCCGGTACAGGAGCCACTCCTGGAGCAGCCGCAGGCCCGACGGCAGCGCGTCGCCGTGCGGCAGCAGCGCCTCGTCGGGCGCGAGCCCGGCGGGCCGGACGCCGGCCTGGCCGCGGACCGTCACGAGCGGTGGCGCGCCCTCGCCGGGGCGCGACGAGAGGACGCCGCCGGCACGCGCCTCCACACGCGTCACGTGCCGCGTCAGCAGCACGTGGGCCGTCGAGGCGACGGACGCCTCGGCGTGGACGTAGAGCCGCACCGACGAGAGGTCGACGGCGCTCAGCGTCGCGCCCTTCTGGAGGCGGAAGACGAGGCGCAGCCGGCTGGTCTCGTCCGCGTCGTAGCGGAGCTCCACGGACTCGACCGCCATCGGGTGGATCCGGACGGCCTGGGTCGTTCGGAACCGGAACGGCACGCGGTCCGGCCCGACCTGGTCCGTGAGCACGTCGACGCCCCGGTCCATCGTCGTCGATTCCAGGACGAGCCCCGGCCGGGGGCTCATCTCCAGGATGCAGCACGACGGGAATGGCGTCAGGAAGTGGGGGTACAGCAGCCCTACGAGGCGCTGCGTGTACTCCGGGAGGTCGTCGTCCAGCCGCTCCTGCACACGGGCGGAGAGGAAGGCGACGCCTTCGAGGAGCCGCTCGACGTACGGGTCACGGTCTGCGAGCGCGTCGAGCCGGAGCGCACGGGCCTGGTCCGGGTGCGCCTCGGCAAAGGCAGCGCCCCCCTCGCGGAGGTAGCGGAGCTCGCTCTCGTAGTGACGGTGCAGCATGGGGGGCGACGGGTGCCGAGCGGCGGCGGGGACCCGCCAGGGCCGCTAGGTGGAGGCCGGGCGGACGTGCGCGGCCTCCTGAGACCCGAAGACGGTCTCCAGCCGGATCCGCTGGCCCGGGGCCACCTCCCCGCTGATGATGAACGTGACCCGCATCTCGAAGACCTCCACCTCGCCGGTCTCGACGCGGACGCGCGCGAGCCGGGGCTCGTAGGCCATTACCGATGTCCGGAGCTCCTTGCGCAGGGCCTCGAGCGACGCCGCAGACTCGCGCTGGATCGTCGCGAGGTCCGGCAGCCCGTAGTCCTGGAGATGAGGGACGGCTCCCTGGCGGGTGTTGAACAAGCGCTGCAGGTTCCCGACGATGCTCTGGACGCGGTACTCGTCGGAGGAGACCGATTCGACGGGGATGATCCCGCCGAACCGGCCCTCCAGGATGTCGAACAGCGCGAGGCTCATCGGAGACCAGTCTCAGGTGCCGTCGGTGGTTGCCTCGGGACGGCTGTCAGACCGGCGTCTCCCAGTCGTCCATGGCCATGATTCCGCCTTCCACCCACGTCCACTCGATCTTCTGGTACGTGAACTCGTAGGTCATCAGCTCCGGGTACCGCGTCAGGAGCGGGTCCTTGTTGTTCGCCATGTACATCTGAACCTTCGAGACGTTGGCGTTGGTGAGCTTGATCGTGTAGCTCATCTTCTCCGTGCCGGCCGCGCTCGGCCGCCAGAACTCGAGCGCCCAATCGGTGATGTTCTCGTTGTTGCAGAGCGCGTTGTACAGGAGCGGCGTGGCCTTGTCGAGCGCGCACAGAAGGCTCATGGGCTTGTGCTGCCGCTTGCCCGTCGGCAGGCCGGAGGCGGAGTCACGGGGCGAGAGGATCTCGTGGTTCACCTGGAAGATTTCGATCTTGCCTTCGCGGCCCTTCTGGGTCACCGAGCC
>JANPJI010000140.1:0-9248 GCA_031425425.1 Rubricoccaceae bacterium | reverse complement strand
CCAGCCCATCCCGGCGATGTACTCGGTCTCTGCGCCTCCTTCGCCCCACGTGTCCGTGTCGAAGAAGCGCGTCTGGCCGGTCGCGACGTCGATCACGCCGACGCGGATCTCGGCGTTGGCCTCGCCGGCCTTGGGGTAGCGGAACGACTGGTATTCGGGGTAAAGCGTCGTCAGGTTGGTGATCTGGAAATCTCGCGTCGCAGACTCGTCGAGCTGGTAAAATGCGATCCGCTGGCCGTCGGGGCTCCACTGGAAGCCGTCGCGGAGGCCGAACTCCTCCTCGTAGACCCAGTCGAACGTGCCGTTGATGACCGTCCCGGGCGCGCCGTTGGTTGTCAGCGCCCGCTCCTGACGCGTCGCGAGGTCGACCACGAACCCGTTGCGGTTGCGGACGAACGCGACCTGGCGGCCGTCGGGGCTGAACTTGGCGAACATCTGGAGCCCGAGCGCGCGGTCGGCGACGGGCATGACGTCGCCCGAGGCAAGGTCCACGACGTAGTAGATGCCCGCCGTGTTGAGCCGCCAGACCTGCTCGGAGTCGGTGTAGAGCAGCGCCTTCGTCCCGTCGGCGGAATAGGCGTAGTCCTCGACTGAGATGAGGCCTTCGCCGTCCGGCTTGCGGAGGGTCGCGCCGTCGATGAGCGTCCGCCGGCGGTCGGTCGTCAGGTCGAACTCGACGAGGCTCGTCGTGCCCGCCGCAGCGTCGGTGTCGACGGACCGGAGGACCGCCCCGGCGTCGGCCCAGCGGCCCCCGGTGAAGCTCTCGCCGAAGAACTCGGGGCTGGCGAACAGCTTCTCGAGCGTCAGCCGCGCCGGGGCGGCAGGCTGCGCCGAGGCCGAGGCCAGCGTGACGAGCAGGACCGCTGCGAACGGGGCGAGACGGGCGAATCGGATCTGCGTCATCGAGGTCTGGGGCGGTGTAAGGGGCGAACGGCGGAGTTCGCGCTCAAAGTACCGCGCCGGGCCCGTCAGGGTCATCTGCATGTGCCAATTTTTTCGCATCATATCCTGGAAGGGGCAGTGAGAGCGTGAACCGGCTCCCCTCGCCCACAACGCTCTCGGCCGCCAGCGCCCCCCCGTGTGCGACGGCGACGGCGCGGGCGATGGCGAGCCCGAGGCCGGTCCCCTCCACGCCCCGCGTGCGCGCCGTCGTGCCCCGCGCGTAGCGCTCGAACACGTGCGCCAGATACTCCGGCGCGATCCCCGCTCCCGTATCCCGCACCTCAACCGTCGCCGCGTCCGAGCCCACCTGGACCCGGACGTCGACGCGACCGCCGGCCGGTGTGTGCCGCGCGGCGTTGTCGAGCAGGTTGGACAAAAGGCGCACGAGCCGAGCTCCGTCGGCGTCGAGCACTGGCAGGCCGGGTGGGAGGTCGGTGGCGAGCGAGACGCCTGCGCGCTCGTACGTCCGCGTGAACCGCGCCGCGACGTCGGCGACGAGTTCGCCGAGCGGGACGGGTGCGAGGCGGAGCGGGGCCTCGGGACGGTCGAGGAGGCTCAGCTCGAAGAGGTCAGCGACGAGGTCGGTCGCGCCATCAGCCTGCCGCCGCGCAGCAGCGACGGCCTCGGCCGCATCAGCGGTTCGTCCTTCCGCAGCGTACCGCTCGGCCTCTTCGAGCCCGGCGGCGAGAGCCGCGAGCGGCGTCCGCAGGTCATGGCCCACGTTGGCGACGAGGTCGCGGCGGAGGCGATCCGTCGCCCGCAGGTCGTCCAGGGACGCCTCGATGCGGGCGGCCATGTCGTTGATGCCGGCAGCGAGGCGGCCCATCTCGTCGTCGCCCGCGTCCGGGAGGCGCCCGGCGAAGTCGCCCGCGCCGAGGCGCTCGACGCGCCGCGTCATGCGGCGCAGGGGGCGGACGAGCCAGCCGGTGACGACGGCCCCGAGCGCGAGCGCGACGAGCGCAGCGAGCAGTGTGGTGACGAGCGTGGCCGTTCGAAAAGCGGCGCGCGTGTCGCTCAGTTCCTCGTCGAGCGTCCGGTCGAGCGGACGGACGAGGATCGCGCCGGCCGGGAGGCCGTCGGGCGCGAGGAGCGGCGCGAGCGCCCACGACCCGTCCGGTCCGTCCGTCACGACGGCCACGCGAGCCGCGCGCAACGCCTCAAACGCCGCGGCAGGCACGTTCGGGATGCTCCCTTGCGCGCCGAACGTGTCCACGACCACCCCGGCCGAGTCGAGGACGGCGAGCGGGTCCGGGAAACGCGTCGGGAGGTCGAGCCGCAGCCGGTCCGGCAGGCGGAGCCCGCCGAAGACGTCGATGGCCGCGCGGGACTCGACCTCCTCGGCGACCGCGTCGAGGCGCAGCTCGATCGTCCCGCGCACGAGCCGCTCGCTGCGCGCGCTCGCGAACGCCGCGCTCAGCGCCACCGCCACGAGCGCTGTCGCCACCTGCACGCCCACGAGCACGCCGGCGACCCGCCAGAAGACGGTCCTGGAGGGAATCGGCCAACGGGGAACGGCCATCGGGGAATGCGGGCGGACGGGGACCAACGCTACGACTCACCCTGGCAATCCCCGATGCCCGTTGGCCGTCCCCCGATTCCCATCCTATCCCATCACGTCGAACAGCGCGTCGAACCTCGCCACGTGGACCGGCCAGGCGAGGCCGGCAGGGATGCGCCGGAGGACATCCGCCGGGAGCGGGAGGTCGGTCCCGTCGAGGAGCCGCCGAAGGGCTGCGAAGAGGTCGGCCTCGTCGTCGTAGAGAATCGGGGCGTGGAGGAGCGGGCGCTGCAGCGCAGCTGGAATCAGCTCGGGGTACGTCAGCCGGTCCGGCAGGAGCGGGTGGCAGCCGCAGTGGATCGCTTCGAGCATCGAGAGGCCGAAGAACTCGTGGCGGCTCGTCGAGACGACGATGTCTGAGCGGTGCAGGAGGGCGGCGTAGTCTCCGAGCGACTCGGCGAAGCCGTAGTGGAGCACGCGGTCCGCGTAGCGGCGGAAGCCGTCGGCGAAGGCGGGCGGCTGCTCCGCGAACGTCTCGCCTGCGAGGATGAGGCGGAAGTGCGCGCCCGCATCGTCGAGGCGGTTGACGACCCGGAAGAAGGCCTCGGGGTCTTTGTCGTACTCCCAGCGGTGGTTCCAGAGCACCACCGGCGGCCCCGGCTCTCGTACGCGCCGCGCCTGTGCGGCCGGGGCCGCGTCGTCGAGCGGGGCAAGGTCCACCCCGAGGTGGAGCACGCTCGCCTTGGCCCGCAGCCCGGGCAGATGGCCGACGTGCGTGTAGTCCGGGAAGCGCCGGAGCAGGTCCGGCAGCGCCCCGAAGAACTCGTCGTGGTGGAACTGCGAGTTGAACACGACCCGGTCCGCAGCCATCATCGAGAGCACGTTGACGAAGGCGTACGTGAGATCGCGCGCTGCCTCATCGCCGTCCCGGAGCGGATACGTGAGCTGATTCTCGTGGAGGTAGAAGAGGACCGGCACGTGCGCGAGGAGGTCCCGCGTGAGGGCGAGAAAGGCCGGCACGTTGGCCATGTCCGTCGCCACGATCAGGTCCGGCGACCAGCCGTCCGCCGTCTCACCGCGGGCCTTCTCGGCGAGCGTGACCGCCCCGCCTTGCATCCGCCACTTCCACGAGCGCGCCGTCATCGTCACCGCGCGCACGTCGTGCCGGCTGTGCGCCACGAGCCCGTCGACGAAGCGGCGGTGGGAGCCGCCGTACCACGGTTCGAGGAAGAGGACGTTCATCGACAAAACGTGCTCGATACTTTGACTTTAAGGGCGACAACATCAAATACAAAAACGCCAAATCGTGTTTGAAGCACGACCGTTACGCGTCTTTGTCTTCGTCCTCTTCGTCCGTCGCCGGCCGGACGATGGCGATCGTCCGCACCTGCAGGTTCTCGCGGAGCACGGGGTCGCGGACCTCGACGGCGCTCACAAGGACCTCCTCTCCGGGCTCGAGCGGTACGACGCGCGTGTCGAGGACGAGACGGAGGGGTCGTTCGACGACGTTCTTGATGAGCATCCCGCGGCGTGCAGGCATGGGCGGAGTTGGACGTGGAGAGGACGGTGAAGATATTCCACGACTGCCGCCGGCCCGCCCGCCCCTCGGGCTGACCCCATGCCCGAACGTCTCGACCCCACGCCGCGCCCCCACGCCGAGGGACGCTCGACGACCCGCCGCGCGCTCCGAACGGCACGCGACGCGCTCCGGGGCGCGACCGCGGCGCTGTCCGGCCTCGTCTACCCGGACCTCTGCCTCGGCTGCGACCGGCGCATCCCGCCCCGAGACGAAGGCGATGCGCTCGCCGGGCTCCCACTCTGCCCGACGTGCCTCGCCGCGCTCCCCCCTGCCCCGCCCGTCGACGACGCCGCGGCGCTGGCGGATGCTCGTGCGGCAGGGACGGTCGAGCGGGCGCTCGCCCTGTGGGCGTACGACGCGGGCGGGACGGTCCGGCGGGTCCAACACGCGCTGAAGTACGGCGGGCACGAGCGCCTCGGCCGGCCCCTCGGGCACCTCATCGGAGCCGCCTGGGCGCGGTCTGGCGGGAGGGTACCGGACATCGTCGTGCCCGTGCCGCTCGCGTCGCTCCGGCTGCTAGAGCGCGGGTACAACCAGGCCGCGGCCCTCGCCGAGGGCGCGGCGGCGGCGCTCGGGACGGCCTACCGCGCAGACCGCCTCGTTCGCTCGCGCTCGACTCGTTCGCAGACCTCTCTGTCGGCTGCCGAGCGCCGCGCCAACGTCGACGGGGCCTTCGCTGTGCCCGCCCCCTGGACGCTCGACGGCCTCCACGTGCTGCTCGTCGACGACGTGCTCACGACGGGCGCGACGCTCGTCGCGGCGTCGCGTCCGCTCGCTGCGGCCGGCGCGCGCGTGAGCGTCGCGACGCTTGCGGTCGTCGGAGCGTAGCGCCGGGGCGCTGGGCCGTCCTCACATCTGATGCGCGGCGCGGAGGCGGTCCAGAATCGCCCGAGTCGTCCGGTCGACGATATCGTAGACAGCGTCGAATCCCTCCGGCCCGCCCGAGTACGGGTCCGGAACCTGATAGTCGCCCGGCTCGGGGTCGAACTCGCGGAAGAGACGCACGCGCGTGCCGTGGTCGCCGTCGGGGTCGAGGAAGAGCGTGTCGTGTAGGTTCGACCGGTCCATTGCGAACACGTGATCGAAATGATCCAGGTCCGATCTCCCGAGTTGCCGGGCGCGGAGCGCGCCGATGCCCGTCCCGCGCCTCGCCGCCGTGGCCGTCATGCGCCGATCCGGAGGTCCGCCGACGTGCCACCCGCCGGTCCCTGCCGAGTCGACCTCGATTCGGTCTCCGAGCCCGGCCTCGACGACGCGGGCCTGGAAGAGCGCCTCGGCAAGCGGGCTCCGGCAGATGTTGCCGAGACAGACGAACAAGACGCGGACAGGACGGTCGGGAGCCACGGGAACGCAGGAACGCAGGAACGCAAGAACGCAAGAACGCAAGAACGCAAGATCCTTCATCGCCTGCGCTCCTGCACGCCTGCACTTCCGCACCCTCCACTTCCCGAATCCGCCGCGAACCCGGACCGCGTCAGCGAAGTCCCGCTATTTTGCCCCCGGACTGCCCCGCCGCCATGCCCACGGACTCCCCAGCGTTCATCCCAGGCCGACTGCTCGCGACCATCGACAGCCCGGCCGACGTTCGCGCGCTCGCCGTCGAGCAGCTTCCGCAGCTCTGCGACGAGCTCCGGGCGTATATCGTCGACATCGTGTCGGTCCACGGAGGCCATTTCGGTGCCTCGCTCGGCGTGGTGGAGCTCACCGTGGCGCTGCACTGGGCGTACGACACGCCGGACGACCAGCTCGTGTGGGACGTCGGGCACCAGGCCTACGGCCATAAGATCCTCACCGGCCGCCGCGACGGCTTCCCGACGCAGCGCGTCTACGGCGGCCTCTCGGGCTTCCCGCGCCGCAGCGAGTCCGACTACGACACGTTCGGCGTGGGCCACGCGAGCACGAGCATCTCGGCCGCGCTCGGGATGGCGGTCGCTCGAGACATCAAGAAGGCGGACACGTGCGTGGTGGCCGTCATCGGCGACGGGTCCATGTCGGGCGGGCTCGCCTTCGAGGGGCTCAACAACGCCGGCACGGCCGGGACGGACCTCCTCGTCGTCCTCAACGACAACCGGATCTCGATCGACGCCAGTTCGGGCGCGCTCCACGAGTACCTCGCCAAGCTCTCCGCGTCGGGCGGCTGGAACACAGCCAAACGCGAGGTCTGGGCCGCGCTCGACAAGCTCAAGGGCATGGGCGGCGGTACACTCCAGCGCCTCGCGGCGCGCCTTGAGGACGGCGTCAAGGCGGTCCTCACACCGGGGATGCTCTTCGAGGCGCTCGGCTTCCGCTACATCGGCCCCATTGACGGCCACGACGTTGTCTCGCTCGCCGAGCGCCTCCGCGACCTCCGCGGCCTGCCCGGGCCGATCCTGCTCCACACGATGACCGTCAAGGGCAAGGGCTTCGCACCGGCCGAGGAAGACCAGATCAAGTGGCACGCCCAGTCGAGCCCGTTCGACAAGCTCACCGGCAAGAGCCTCGCCGCGCCCACGCCCGCCGGCACGCTGCCCCCGAAGTGGCAGGACGTCTTCGGCGACGCCGTCGTCGAGCTCGCCGAGCAGGACGCCCGCGTCGTCGGGATCACCGCCGCGATGCCGTCCGGGACAAGCCTCAACAAGATGATGGCGCAGATGCCGGACCGCGCATTCGACGTCGGAATCGCCGAGATGCACGCCGTCGTGTTCGCCGCCGGCCTCGCCACGCAGGGCCTCCGCCCGTTCTGCGCCATCTACTCCACGTTCCTCCAGCGGGCCTACGACGGCGTCGTCCACGACGTGGCCCTCCAGAACCTACCGGTCGTGTTCTGCATGGACCGCGCCGGGCTGGCTGGGTCCGACGGCCCGACGCACCACGGCGCTCTCGACGTCCCGTTCATGCGCGCCGTCCAGGGCATGGTCTGTGCGGCTCCGCTGGACGAGCAGGACCTCCGGGACCTCATGTACACCGCGCTCCAGCACGACGGCCCGTTCGCGATCCGCTACCCGCGCGGCGAGGCGTCGGGCATGACGCTCCGGCCGGGCTTCGAGGCGATTCCTATCGGAACGGGCCGCCTCGTCGCCGACGGCACCGACGTCGCGATCGTCACGTACGGGGCCATCGGCGCGTACGTCCCGGCGGTCCGCGAGCGACTCGCGGCGCGCGGCGTCTCGGCCGCCCACGTGGACCTCCGCTTCTGCAAGCCGCTCGACGAGGCGCTGCTGGCGGACGTCTTCGGGCGGTTCTCGCGCGTCGTGATCGTCGAGGATGGGGTCCGCGATGGCGGGGCCGGATCGGCCGTCCTGGAGTGGGCTGCCGACCACGGGCTGCTCGCCCACACGCAGGTCGTTCGCCTCGGCCTGCCGGACACGTTCGTGGAGCACGGCTCGCCGAAACAGCTCCACGACGAGGTCGGAATCGGTCCGGACGGCATCGAGTCGGCTGTCCTCGGACTCGTAGGAACCCTCTCGGCCGCCGCTGCCGCCTGACCCGATGGACGACCTCTCCGCCCTCCCCGACTCTGCCCGTCTCTGGCTGTTCGCCCTCGACGGCGCCACCGAGGCGATCCTCCCCGACCTCCGCGCCTTCTGCGCCGCGTGGACGAGCCACGGCCGGCCCGTCCGCGCCGCGGCCGACGCCCTCGACGGTCACGTCCTCGCCGTCGCCGCGCTCATCACCGAGGCGGATACAAATGCGGGCGTCTCGGGATGCGGGATCGACGCGATGCAGCACGCTGTCGAAACCGCCGCCACCCGCGCCGGCCTGGCTCTCACGCCGGCCCTCAGCGTGACGGCCCGCAGCGAGAACGGCGCGTGGGCGTCCATGACCCGGCCCGCATTCCGCCAGCTTGTCTGCGACGGCGCGGCCGGCTCCGAGACCCTCGTGCTGGACCTCACCCCGGCGACGCTCGGCGCGCTCCGCGCGGCCGGGGGCGTCGTCCGTACCGCCGGCGAGACATGGCACGCCCTGACGTTCGGGCTCGGACGCGTCGCCGCGACCCTCTAGCACAGACGGAGGCCGCCTCCCTCTGCGTTGTCCACTTCTCGATCAGCGCCCCGACGACCATGCGTTCCAGACTCGCCGCCCTTTTGCTCGGGCTCGCCCTGTTCGCGGCTCCGCCCGCCCGCGCGCAGGGTCAGGCGGCCCTCGCGGCCGACGCCGCCATCTCGGCCGACTTCGCCGCCGACGACGGGCAGTCCTACTTCAGCCAGTCCTGGCTCACGGACACGATGGAGCGCCGGACGTCCGAGTCCATCCGCGACGTTCCGCGTGTGTTCTACTCGTACTACGTCGTCCCGGACAACCCGACCCAAAACTCGGCGCTCGCGCGGAACCAGATGTACCGCGACTTCGACTCCGTCGGCGGGAAGGACGTCGTGAAGCCGCTGCTCTGGATCCTCAACCGCCGCGACATCGACGAGGTGCTGCCCGGCGACACGCTGATCGTGCCGACGAACTTCCAGCTCGACTTCCGGGCGTACTCGCCGTTCCCGCGCTTCTACCCCGGTGCCCGCTCGATCCCCAAGATCGTGATCCTGGACAAGAGCATCCAGGCATGGGGCGCGTACGAAAACGGCGAACTTGCCCGCTGGGGCATCATCTCGACGGGTGCCCAGAGCAACCGGACGCCCTCGGGGCGATTCAACGTCAACTGGAAGCAGGAGGAGCGCGTCTCGACGCTCAGCCCCGGCTACGGCTCGACGGCACCGGACGCGGAGTTGTGGACCATGTTCTGGGTGATGAACCTCCACGAGTCGCGCGGCATCCACATGCACCAGTACGCACTCCCGACGAGCGGCCCGGCCAGCCATGGCTGCATTCGCCTGCTGGACCCGGATGCGCAGTGGCTCTACGGGTGGACGAGTACGTGGACCGTCGAAGGGCAACGGGACCCGATCTCGTCGGTCGGCGCCCGCATCACCGGGCAGGGGACGATGGTGCTCATTATCGGGCATGACATCTCCGAGCCGCCGCGGCCGTACGCCATGCGCGAGCGCTACCCGGTGCTTAACATGGTGTCGCTGCCGCCGGACCCGTGGGCCGTCCCGGCCGGCTCCCCGCAGCAGACCCAGTTCGACCGCCGCCGCCGCGGCTGACACGCACGGCGGCGGTTGGGTCGGCTCAGATGGCGTAGCCGGGCTCCGCCTTCGGGTCCGGACCGTACGCGTTGTCCTGCGGCTCGCCCTCCTTGACGAACCAGTACAGGAGCAGGAACGCGCCGACGAACGGGATGAAGGCGAAGAGCAGCGACCA
>JANPJI010000139.1:0-7585 GCA_031425425.1 Rubricoccaceae bacterium | reverse complement strand
CGCGTCCGCCCCGCGGAACATCGTCGTGCTCCCGGTCCTCTTCGAGGGCGAGGTGATGGCCGTCGTCGAGCTGGCGTCGTTCCAGCCGTTCTCCGAGAACCAGCTCGTCTTCCTGGACCAGCTCACCGAGTCGATCGGGATCGTCCTCAACTCGATCGAGGCCAACATGCGGACCGAGTCTCTCCTGACGCAGAGCCAGGGCCTCACACAGGAGCTTCAGAGCCGCCAGGACGAGCTCCAGCAGACGAACACGGAGCTGGAGGAGAAGGCACAGCTCCTCGCCGTCCAGAACGAGGAGGTCGAGCGCAAGAACCAGGAGATCGAGCAGGCCCGGGCCTCCATCGAGGAGAAGGCCGAGCAGCTTGCCCTCACCTCGAAGTACAAGAGCGAGTTCCTGGCCAACATGAGCCACGAGCTGCGGACCCCGCTCAACTCGATGCTCATCCTCTCGCGGATGCTCGCCGAGAACGCGGACTCCGTGACGGCCCCCAAGAAGGTCGAGTACGCTGAGACGATCCACTCGTCCGGCTCGGACCTCCTCAACCTCATCAACGAGATTCTCGACCTCTCGAAGATCGAGGCGGGCTCGATGCCGGTCGAGGTCGAGCAGGTGGGGCTCGTCGAGGTCGAGATCGAGGTCGAGCGGCTGTTCCGCGAGGTCGCCAACGACCGGAAGCTGGACTTCCAGATCGAGGTCGACGCCTCGGCCCCCGCAACCCTCGACACGGACCCGAAGCGGCTCCAGCAGGTGCTCAAGAACCTGCTCTCGAACGCGTTCAAGTTCACCCACGAGGGCGGCGTCGTGCTCCGCGTCTTCGGGGCCGACGGCGTCCGCTTCCGGACGGACGCGCTCGCGCACGCCGAGAGCACGGTCGGGTTCGCCGTGACAGACACGGGGATCGGGATCGCGACCGACAAGCAGCGGGTCATCTTCGAGGCATTCCAGCAGGCCGAGAGCTCGACGGACCGGACCTACGGCGGGACCGGGCTCGGCCTGTCGCTCTCGCGCGAGATCGCCCGGCTCCTCGGCGGCGAGATCCACCTCCACAGCACGCCCGGGGCAGGGAGCACGTTCACGCTCTACCTCCCGGCCCGTTACGCCGCGCCGACCGGCCGGGCCGGCAGCGCCGACGTCGTCGCCGGCCCCGACGACGTCCCCGGGCTCGACCCCGACGAGTCGGCCGGGGACGGGCTCGGGGGCCCGCCGCCCCGGCCCCGTCCCTCGGCCCCGCGCACGCCGGCGTCCGGCGCGCTGTCCAGGTCCGCCCGTCCCGTCGACGAGGCGCCGGCCTCCTCACCCTCTTCCACTGTCCCGGATCTTTCGGCAAGCTCAGGGCAGGCTGCCGCGCAGGCCGCGGCGGAGCCGACCACGGCTAAGGCGCCGTCGGGCAAGGGCGGCGCGGGCAAGCCGGACCGGGCCGAGGCCGACACGGGGGAGACGAAGAAGGGGACGTCGCGCCTGCGTGCGCTCTCCAAGCGCCCCTCCGACGACCGCGAGACAGCCGGGCCCGACGACCGCGTGATGCTCATCGTCGAGGACGACGCCCGGTTCGCGGGCATCCTCGTCGACGTCGCCCGCGAGAAGGGGTTCAAGGCCGTCGTCGCGTCCCACGCCGAGGCGGCCCTCGCCGACGTCCGCCGGTTCCGCCCGGCCGCGATCACGCTGGACATCCAGCTCCCCGGTATGCACGGACTGACCCTGCTGGACAGGCTCAAGAACTCGCCCGAGACCCGGCACATCCCCGTCCAGATCGTCTCCGTCGCCGACGCGCTCCCGCGACGCGAACGGAAGGGCGCGCTCGGCCAGCTCCAGAAGCCCGTCAAGCGGGCCGCCGTGGGCGTCGGGATGGAGAAGGCCGGCGAACTCGCCGGGCGGCCCGTCAAGCGGCTCCTCGTCGTCGAGGACAACGACGCCCAGCGGCAGATCGTCGCCGACTTCATCGGCGGCGAGGACGTCGAGATCGTCGGGGCCACGACCGGGGCCGAGGCCCTCGCCGCCCTCGGGGCCGGTGCGTTCGACTGCGTCCTCGTCGACCTCGGGCTGCCCGACATGAACGGGCTCGACCTCATCGAGCAGATCCGCGGAGACCTCGGGCTCGTCGACATCCCCGTCGTCGTCCACACCGGCCGCGAGCTCAGCGAGAGCGAGTCCGCCCGGCTCCACACGCTCGCCGAGGCCGTCGTCGTGAAGGGCGTCGAGGCGTTCGACCGGCTCCTCGACGAGACGGCCCTCCACCTTCATCGCGTCGAGGCGGCGCTCCCCGAGGCCCAGCGCGAGCGGCTCGAGAAGCGGCACCGCCCCGAGGCCTCGCTCGCCGGCCACAAGGTCCTCATCGTGGACGACGACGTCCGCAACATCTTCGCGCTCCAGAGCCTCCTCGAGCTCCACAAGATGGAGGTCGTCTACGCCGAGAGCGGGCGCGAGAGCATCGAGGTCCTTCAGCAGACCGACGACGTCGACGTCGTCCTCATGGACGTCATGATGCCCGGCATGGACGGCTACGAGACGACCCGGGCGATCCGGAAGGACGACCGGTTTGGGACGCTCCCCATCATCGCCGTGACGGCGAAGGCGATGGAGGGCGACCGTGAGAAGTGCCTCGCCGCCGGCGCGAGCGACTACCTCACCAAGCCGGTCAACGTGGACCAACTCACGTCGCTCCTCCGGGTCTGGGTCGGGAAGCGGTAGGGCAGCTGTCCCGACGGGCTACTCGCCGGCCGGCCACTTCTTTTTGCGGCCGGCCGGCTGCTTCGCCTTCGGGGCCGGATCCTTGCAGGGGAGCGTGACGACGAACGCAGCCCCCTGCCCGGGCACGCTCTCGACGCGGAGCGACCCTCCGTGGCCCTGGGCCACGATGTCGTGGCTGATCGAGAGGCCGAGCCCGGTCCCCGCCCCTGGCGGCTTGGTCGTGAAGAACGGCTCGAAGACGCGGGCGAGGGCGTCCGGCGCGATCCCGGTCCCGTTGTCCTCGACCCGGACCACGACGCTGTTGCCGGCCCGGGCGGTCCGGACGTGGACGGCCGGCGTGTAGTCCCGGTCGGCCGTCGCGGCCCGCGCCTGGACGGCGTCGAGGGCGTTGTTGACGAGGTTGATGAGGACGCGGCCGATGTCCTGCGGGACGACGACGACTCGGCCAGCGTCCGCGTCGTAGTCCCGCTCGACGAGGGCCGAGAGGCCGGGCGTCTGGGCCCGCTTCCCGTGGTACGCGAGGGCGACGTGCTCCTCAACGAGCGCGTTGAGGTCTACCGGCTCGGGGAGCCCCTTGCCGCCGCGCGCGTGCTGGAGCATTCCGCGGACGATCCCGTCGGCCCGCTGGCCGTGTTTGGCGATCGTCTCGGCGTTGGCCTTGAGGTCGTCGAGCGTCGTCCGGAGGGCCTCAACCGAGGCGCCGGCGGCGAGGTCGGCGTCGAGCTCGTCGACGATCTCAGCGATGAGGATGGCGAAGTTGTTGACGAAGTTGAGCGGGTTCTTGATCTCGTGGGCGATCCCGGCTGTGACGGCCCCGAGCGAGGCCAGCTTCTCGGACTGGACGAGCTGCTCCTGGGTTGCGCGGAGGTCGGCGAGGGCCCGGACGACCTCGGCCGTCTTGGCCTCGAGCTGGCGGTAGTCGTCGTAGCGGGCGTAGGCGACCGCGAACGCGTCGGCGAGGGCCTGCACGGCGGCGACATCCTCGTTCGGGAGTGTCTCGGCGCTCTCGACGAACAGCATGCCCTGGGCGAACGGGGCGAAGAGAAGCGCGAGCGTCTGCGACGGCGCGTCGAGGCCGACCGCCGCAGCCGTGTGCTGGCGGTGCTCGCCGAAGAGTCCGGCCCACGCCTCCATCTGGCCTGCGTCCCACTGGTCCGCGAGGACTTCCTGGCGGTGCCAGTGATCTACGACGCGGTCGACGAGCGGGTGGCTCCCGAAGGCGAGGCTGACGGAGGCCAGCGCCCGGCCCTCGGGCGTCGCGAGGTACACCTGGACGTCGCGGCGGGCATCGTCGACGATGAACACGGCGCACCGGAAGAACGGGACGCCGAGGGCCGTCAGCTCGCGGCCGACGAGCGGCGTGATCTGGTCGAGGTCGGCGACGGTCCGCATCTGGGCGATCTCGGCGCGGACGCGGTCGACGGAGGCCTGCTGGACGGCGTCGCGGCGCTGGGCCTCGGCCCGCTCAAGGTCGCGGGCCCGCGTGTGGGCAAAGTGAAACGCCCCGGCGAGCCGCTGCATGACCTGGACGGTCGCTTCGGAGAAGGGGTGTGCCGCGAACGCGTAGAGGAGCCCGGCCGGGTACGGGACGGCGTGGACGTACTCGCGCCCGCCGCCGGGGGTATAAGGCGCGTCGGGCGTCCCGAACGCGGACCGCCCTACGAGGGCGTAGTAAGACAGGAGACCGTCGCCTTCGAGGATGTACGAGAGGTCTTTCTGGCGCCTCCACGTGTCGAAGACGGCCTCGTAGAGCGGGTGGCGGCTCAGCGGGATCACACCGTGGGCGAGCGGGCGGTCGTCCCCTTCTGCCGGGTGGCGCGCCCAGAACGTGGCGGTCCGGGCGAACCCGTCCACGACCGCCACCCCGCTCCGTGCGACGCCCTCCGCGAGGCCGTCCAGTTCCCGGCGGACGACCTCGACGACGGCGCCGTGGGCGTCACTGCGGCGCATCGCGCGGGCCCGCGCGCGGACGCGTTCGAGGGCGGCTTCAACCTGGGACGTCCGCGCGAGCCCTTCGGCCCGCTGGAGGTCGCGGTGCCGCGCGTGGGCCAGCCCGAAGAGGGCGGCGAACCGGCGGAGGGCGTCGAGGGCGCCGGCCGTCGGGGCGGCCGAGAGGACGGCCGTCAGGTGGGCCGGGCCGCCGGCAGGGACGTACACGACGTGGTATTCCTCGGCTCGCGGGGCCCTCTCGACGACGCGGTCCGCGTACGAGGCTGGGTAGGCGGCGGCTCCCGCGCGGAGATAGGCCTCGAAAGCGGGCCCGTCGAGCCTCTCGACGAGCGTGGCCCCGCCCTGGCCAGCTTCGAAGGCGGCATCGAGCGTCGGGTGGCCGGCGAGCGTCGCGGTCGCTCGGCCGGCGCGTGGGGCCCCGGAGGCGTCGAAGCCGGCCGTCCAAGCGGCCGTCTCGCGGTCGTCCTCGCCGCCCTCGGGGCCGCCGCTCAGGCCGACCTGGAGGACCGGCACGCCGAGCCCCCGGAGCTCGTCGAAGACGGTGACGGCGAAATCGGCCGTGTCGTCGCCGTGCTCGGCTCCCATCGACTGTGTGCGGACGCGCTCGAGGGCCGCTTGGAGCGCGCTCTCCCGCCGGACGGCGTCGAGCTCGGCCGTTCGCTCAGCGAGGAGCCGGTCGAGCTCCGCGTTGCGGACTTCGAGGGCATCGAGAGCGGCCTGGACGGATGAGTAGCGGGCCAAGAACGGGCGCGGGTGGGTCGGGGGGAGCCCGTCCTACGCCGCTGCCGGCCAGTCGTTCGATGCACGGGTCGTCAGGCTTACCGCGCGACCGTCAGCCACAGCGTCGCGGCGCGAGCGCCGACGTCCGCCCGGACCACGTAGACGCCAGCCGGGACGCCCGCAGAACTCCATGCGACACTCTGCGGACCGGCGGCCCTCATGCCCTCGGCGAGCGTCGCGACGAGTCGCCCTCGCGCGTCGTAGACGCGCACCGTCGCTGGCCCGGCCTCGGGGAGTTCGAACCGGACGGCGACCGTCTCGCTGACGACGGGGTTCGGGCTCACTGTCAGCCCCAGCGCGTTCGCACCTGGTTGCGGCTCGCCAGCCGTGTTGGGCGTCCGCGACGAGTACATCCCGCTCTGGACCTGCCCGTCGAGCCCGAGGAAGATGGTCGCGAAGGTCAGCCCGCGGGTGTCGAAGGAGACGGCACGCGACGAATCGACGGTCACGATCGGAGGCAGGCCCGGGATCGTGATCGTCGAGCGCGAGATGTCGAGGGTCCGCACCATCAGGG
Source organism: Rubricoccaceae bacterium (assembly GCA_031425425.1). Lineage (GTDB taxonomy): Bacteria > Bacteroidota > Rhodothermia > Rhodothermales > Rubricoccaceae > DASVSE01. Next base: position 1,652 of record JANPJI010000139.1, on the reverse strand, counting down.
CGGGCTCGCTCCCGGCCGGCGTCACGAGCGTGCCCCAGCCCACGACCTCGCTCTCCTCGCGGATCACGGTCTCGACCGGGAACGGCGGCGGCGGGTCGTTCGAGATCGCGCTCTCGCTCGTCCACGTCGAGCCGAACGTGTACGGGAGCGGCTGCCGGTAGCCGGGCGTGAACCGCGACACGGTGAGCGTGCCTTCGAGGGTGAGGGCTCCGCCGAGCACGACGAACTCGGAGCCGGTGAGGCGGAAGTAGCTGAAGAACGGGTCGCCCGTCGTTCCGCTAGAGTCTATTCGGACGATCAGGTTCGCGGTGGCAAAGTGCGGGTCGCCCGAACCGGGCTGCGGGGGCTGGACCCGCGCGACCTCGATGGTGCCTCCGGCTGCGTACGTGAGGCCGGTGAACGTCCACGTCTGCCCGCCCCCGGTCTGCGCGGCGAGCGCCTGCAGCGCGGCCGTGTTCGAGGGCGTCGCCGTTGCGTCGAACGTGGTCTGCTGGGTGAGGCCGACGTAAAACGCGCGGACGTCGGCCTCGGTGATGCTGATCTGCGCGTGGGGGCGCGGTGCGAGGGCGGTGAGCACGGCCGCCCCGAGGAGCGACCGGAGGAGCCAGCGCCTTGCTGCGAAGGTCGTCATGGCGGTTGGGGCTGCGCGCGTCCGAACGTCAGCCCGGAACGCGCCGGTCGGAGTGAGGAGCCCGACACTCGCCGGGCAGGCCGGTAGCATAGGCAACATTGCACCTCACCCAACACGCTGACAAACAACAAGTTGTAGGCAGACGAACGGCACCTGTCCTTCCCACTCTGCCGGGAGGGCGCTACGCCGCGTTTCTGCGCGCGGAGCCGGCATCCGCTCCCGGCATCCCGAAGGCGTCGGCGAGCAGGCTGTACGAGCGGAGCCGCTCCACGTGGCCGTGGACGTTCGTCGTCACCAGGACCTCGTCCGCCCCGGCGTCGGCGGCGCGGCGCTCGATTTCGGCCCGCACGGCCCCGGGCGTGCCGACGACCGCGAGCGCCCGGTATGCCTCCGCGACCGCGCGCTCGGCGGACGTGTACGGATACGCGAGCGCCTCGGCGGGCGAGGGGAGCGGCTCGAAGCGGCCCGACCGGATGCGGACGAACGCGAGCTCCATCGTCGTCGCGAGTCGCCGCGCCTCGGCGTCCGTCTCGGCCACGACGGCGGCGAGCGCCAGGATCGCGTGCGGCACGGGTAACGCTGCGGACGGCACGAAGGCGTCGCGGTATGCGCGCAGGGCTGGCACGGCGGGGGTCGGGCTGAAGTGGCTCGCGAAGGCGTAGCCCAGCCCGCTCGCCCCGGCGAACGCGGCGCTCGCCCCGCTGGACCCGAGCAGCGTGATCGGCGGGAGCGGCACGCCGGACGGCACCACGCGGACGCTTCCGAACGGGTGGTCCGCCGGGTACGCGCCGGCCGAGAGGGCGATCAGTTCGGCGAGCTGGTGTGGAAACTCCTCGGCGTCGAACGAGCGCAGCGCGCGGATGTGGGCCGCGTCGGTGCCGGGCGCACGGCCGAGGCCAAGGTAGATCCGGCCGGGGAAGAGCGCTTCGAGCGTGTGGAACCGCTCGGCGACGAGGAGCGGCGCGTGGTTGGGGAGCATCACTCCGCCGGATCCGACCCGGATGCGGCCGGTCGCGGCGGC
>JANPJI010000138.1:0-2387 GCA_031425425.1 Rubricoccaceae bacterium | reverse complement strand
GTTCACAGGCGCTCCCCACTCACAGGTCGCGGTTCTCGCGGCTGCTCTGGCTCCTGCCACATCCTGTATGGTCCTTCTGCTCCTAGCGCTGGCCGGTTTTGCAGCCGCTCTCGGGGCGACCGTCGTCGCCACGCCGGCCGTCCGGCGCTTCGCGACCGACCGCACGTGGCACGACCGCCCCGACGGGAAGCGCAAGCTGCACAAGGTCCCGACCCCGTCCGCGGGGGGGCTGGCCATCTTCGCCGGCGTCGTGGCCGGGCTCGCGGCCCTCGCAGCTGCGAGCGCCCTGATGGGCGGCCCGTCGCTCGGCCTCCACCCGGTTGTGTACCTCGGCGCGATCGCGATGGTGGGGGTGGGTGCGTACGACGACACGCGGGGGCTGGGCTTCAAGCCGAAGCTTCTCGTGGAGTGCCTCGTCGCCTTCGCGCTGATCCAGTCCGGATACCGGATCGACGTGACCGGGCTCGTCGGGGTGGATCCCGCGACCGCGATGCTGTACTCGTTCCCGCTCACGGTGCTCTGGATCGTCGGCGTGATCAACGCCGTCAACCTGATCGACGGGGTGGACGGGCTGGCGGCAGGGATCTCGGCCATTGCGTTCGCGAGTCTTGCCGTGGTGTTCGGGCTCGCAGGCAACCTTCCGGCCGTTCTGGTGGCGGTCGTCGTGATCGGCGCGCTCATCGGTTTCCTGGTGTTCAACTTCAACCCGGCCTCGATCTTCATGGGGGACTCGGGGAGTCTCTTCCTCGGGTACGCGCTCGCCGTGTTCGCCCTGTCCGGGCAGAGCCTGGCCGACGCCCGGCTGGCCCCGCTCGTCCCGGTGATCGCGCTCGGGCTGCCCCTGCTCGATACGGCGCTCTCGATGGCCCGCCGCGTCGCCGAGCGGAAAGCGATCTTCGCGCCGGACTGCGACCACATCCACCACCGGATGGTGGCGCGCTTTCCGGTCCGCAGGGCTGTGATCACGCTCTACGGGGTCGCCGCGTTCTTCGGTGCCGCAGCGGTTGCGGTCAGCGTGTCGCCTGCTGCGCAGGGGCTCATGTTCTCCGTGGGGACGCTGGGTGCCGCGCTGGGCCTGGTGTCCATGCTCGGCTATGTCCGCCGTCCGTACGTGCAGCCCCAACTGCGGCTCATCGAGGCGCCGGGGCAGACGTCGGCTCCCCAGCCTACGCCGGCCGAAGGGCACCCGCAGACCGCAGCGGGCCCGGATGGGAACCGCAGTGCCGGCGACGGCGCGCAGTGGCCTGCGAGCACAGACCTCGGGGGCCTGCGCACCTGGACGGAGTCCGGCCCGTCCCTTCGCGTTCGGACGGAGTAGCAGACGGCCCACGCTTCTCCTATCCGTAACTTCCGCACAGGACCGGCGCTTTCCGACCCATCGCCGCAGGGCGGAGGAACGGACTTCCGGTCCAGCCCAGATTCTCGATGACTCTCGCGTCCCCCGTCTTGTCTACTCCGACACCTCGCACTCACCGCTCCGGCGGCGACCTGTACGCAGCCGTTCCGGGCCTCGCCTCCGCCGATCTCGACGGCGAAGTGGTCCTTCTCGACGTGTCGTCCGGACGCTACTTCGGGCTCAACGGTGTCGCCGCCCGCATCTTCAACCTCGTCACCGAGCCGCGCACGCTGGCCGAGGTCGTCGACGTTCTCGTCGCCGAGTACGAGGCCGACCGGTCTCTGCTCCACGCCGACGCGGAGACGTTTCTGGACGAGCTCGTCCGCCGCGACCTGGTCCGGGTCACCTCGGGCCGGTCCTGACCGGAATACCGCCATGTCGGGTCGCTCTCTGATCCTGCTCCCTCGACGGGTGGCCGCTCTGCCGCTGGCGACGTGGACCACGCTCGGGCGCGTCGTGCCGGCCGTCGTCGCGGTACGGCTGGCCCTGTGGGTCCTGCCGTACCGGACCGTACTCGCCCTGTTAGGGGACCCGCCGTTGCGCCGAATTCGCCCGGCCGCCTATGCCCGGACGACGCTCCGTGTCACTGACTGGGTCGGGCGGACGGCCCTCGGCGACCGCCCCTGCCTCACGCAGGCACTCGCTGCGCGATGGCTGCTCGGACGTGCCGGGTATTCGGCCGAGTTGAAACTCGGTGCCCGCCGAGAAGGCGAGCGGTTCCTCGCCCACGCCTGGCTCGAAATGGACGGGCAGGTGGTTCTCGGCGGTGCTGCGTCGCCGTCGCTCTACGCCGCCCTGACGACCGTACCTGTCGCCGCGTGAGCGCTGTCGCCTGCCTGCTCCGGCTCGACGGCCAGCCCGCCGGCGAAGGACCTGTTCGGGCGATGGTGGATATGATGAACCACCGGGGGCCGGACGGCTTGCACGTCTGGGCGGACGAGGCGGTCGGCCTCGGACATGCCATGCTCTGGACGACGCCGGAATCGCTCCG
>JANPJI010000137.1:0-4237 GCA_031425425.1 Rubricoccaceae bacterium | reverse complement strand
CCGGGCTCGGACCGGCCGACCGGGCCGGATCGCTTCCGCGTCCGGCGACCGACCTCGCGCGCGACATCGTGGCGCTGCTGCTGACGGGCGTGGAACCTCGACAGACTACTTTTTGTTAGGCAGTCTCATTTGCCCTCGCCGCCCGTGTCCGCGCGCCGCTCCCGCTGGTGGCTCGCCGCCGCCGTCGGCCTCGCCGCCAACGCCGCCAGCGCTCTCCCGTTCGGCTATAACGGCGACGAGCCGTTCTACAACGCCCTCCGGAAGCCGCCGCTCTCGCCGCCCGACTGGGCCTTCGCGCCGGCGTGGGCGGTCAACAACGCCCTGACGCTCTGGAGCAACCTCCGCGTGGCCAACCTGCCGACCGCGACGCCGGGGCGGCGGACCGCGCTCGCCCTGGAGGGAGCCTCATGGGGCTTCTTCTCGGCCTTCACGGGACTCTACTTCGGCCTCCGGAGCCCCGTCCTTGGCGCGGCCGACACCGTGGCGGGCCTCGCCACGACGGCGGCGAGCGTCGCCGTGACGGCCCGGCTGGACCGGCGGGCCGCCTGGGCGCTCGCGCCGCGGCTGGCGTGGCTCGGGCTCGCGACCTACGTCTCGGTCGCGGCCGCGCGCATGAACCCGGACCCGTTCTTCCCCCCCACCGGCCCGAACGCCGATGGCTGACCTCCCCCCGAACGCCGTCGAGCCGGACTCCCGCGCCGCGTGGCGCGCGTGGCTCGTTGCCAACCACGCGACGGCCCCACACGCGTGGCTCGTCACCCGCAAGAAGGCCGCAGGCGGCCCCACCCTCACCTCCGTCGAGGCGGTCGAGGAGGCGCTCTGCGTCGGCTGGGTGGACAGCGTCCCGCGGAAGCTCGACGCCGAGCGGTCGCTCCTCTACTTCGCCCCGCGGAAGCGGGGCAGCGGCTGGGCGCGGACCAACAAGGAGCGCGTCGCCCGCCTCGAAGCGGCGGGCCTGATGCTCCCCGCCGGCCAGGCCGTCGTGGATGCCGCCCGCGCCGACGGCTCGTGGTCGGCGCTGGACGACGTCGAGAACGGCATCGTGCCGGACGACCTCGCCGCCGCGCTCGCCGCGCGCCCCGGTGCCGCCGCGCTCTGGGAGGCCTTCCCGTGGTCCGCGAAGCGCGGCATCCTGGAGTGGATCTCGACCGCGAAGCGGGCCGAGACGCGCGCCCGCCGCGTCGCCGAGACGGCGGACAAGGCCGCGCGAGGCGAGCGCGCCAACCAGTGGCCGCGCTGACGACCTACGCGTACTCGGGCTGGCAGAGGGCGCACGGGCAGAGGCCGCGGAGCGCGTCCCACCGCCACAGGCCCGACGCGTGCCCGTCGTCCCACACGATCTGAAGCGCGTAATGACCCGCCGGGCGCAGCTCGGTCACGTCGTGCGTCATGAGGCCTGGCAGGTGAAACACGACCGGGTCGACGGGCTCGGCCATCTTGCCGTGTCCGCCGCGGCACTCGACGCACGGGCACGCGCGGCGCAGGCCCTCGTACGAGTACACAGACGTGTGCCCGTCGCCCCACTCGACCGTCAGGGCCTGGTCCGCGTGCGACGCGCCGAGGCGGACCGGCCGAATGGCGTCATTCGATTCGGTCATCATCGGATTACACGAAGAAGTCGGGCATCAGTTCGGCCCCGGGCGTGACAGCGTAGCCCGAGAGGTCCGTCACGCCCGCCCGCTCCATCACCTCGTCGTCGATAAAGAAGTGGCCGGTCGTCTCGCGCGCGGGCTGCGTGAGGATCCAGTGGGCGGCGTCGCCCATGATGTCCGGCGTGCGCGAGGCGGCCATCATCTGCTCGCCGCCGAGGAGGTTCTCGACGGCCGCCGTCGCGATCGTCGTGCGCGGCCATAGCGCGTTGGCCGCGATGCCCACCTCGCGGAACTCGCCGGCCCATCCGAGCACGCACATGGACATCCCGAACTTCGAGATCGTGTAGGCGACGTGCGGCGCGAACCACTTCTCCTCCATGTTGAGCGGCGGGCTCAGCGTCAGGATGTGCGGGTCGCGGCCCGCCGCGGCGCTCGCCTGGAGGTACGGCAGCGCGGCCTGGGTGACGCAGAACGTGGCGCGGACGTTGACGCCGAACATCAGGTCCACGCGCTTCATCGGCGTGTGCGCCGTGCCGGCAAGGAAGATGGCGGACGCGTTGTTGACGACGATGTCGATGCCGCCGAAGTGGTCCGCGGCCGCCTTCACCGCCTCAGCGACGCGGTCCTCGTCGCGGACGTCCACCTGGAGGGCGAGGGCGTGCCCGCCGGCCGCCTCGACCTCCGCCGCCGCCGTGTGGATGGTGCCGTCGAGGCGCGGGTGCGGCTCGGCCGTCTTGGCTACGACGATGATGTTGGCCCCGTCGCGGGCGGCGCGCAGGGCGATGGCCTTGCCGATGCCGCGGCTCGCACCGGTGATGAAGAGGGTTTTTCCGGCGAGCGAGGACATAGGCGGTGCGGGAGGTGGAGCGCTGTCGGGCGGAGTGTACCGCGGATGCCGGAGGGCAGCGCCGGTTCCGCGCGCCTCTCCGGATCCCAGGTCGTAGAATGGGTGTTCGGACATCTAAGCCGGCGGTTCCTCTCCGCCTCCGGTCTTACCCGACGTGCCGCCGACGCTCCACGACACGCTTTCCCGGAACCTCCGCGCCGGCCTCGTCGGCCGCGACGCCGAGCGCGCTCAGTTCGCGGGTGCGATCATCGCCGAGACACTCCCGTTCCACGTCGCCCACGTGTACGGGCCGGGCGGCGTGGGCAAAACGACGCTGCTGCGCGAGTTCGAACGCCTCGCGGCCGAGGCCGGCGTCCCGGCCGCGCTCCTGGACCTCCGCGACGTCGACGCGACGCCCGACGGGTTCGCGCTCGCCGTCGACGCCGCCTTCGCGCGCGCCTCGCCGCCGAGTGGCGGGGCGAGCGGCGAGCGGCGCGTGCTCCTTCTGGACACGTTCGAGGCCGCGCAGAGCGTCGACGGGTGGCTCCAGCGCGTCTTCCTGCCGGCTCAGTCCGCAGACCTGCTCGTGGTCATCGCCGGGCGGCACGCGCCCGCCCCGGCGTGGACGGCCGACGCGGCGTGGGCCGAGGCCGTCGCCTCGATGCCGCTCGGCAACCTCACTGCGGCCGAGTCCGAGGCGTTCCTCGACCGCCGCGACGTGCCACCGGACGAGCGGGCCGGCGTCCTCGCGTTCACGCACGGCTACCCGCTCGCGCTCGCGCTCGTCGCCGAGCGCTTCCGGCAGCGCCCCGGTGCCCCCTTCTTCCCGTCCGAGGCGCCCGACATCGTGCGGACGCTGCTGGAGCGGTTCGTCCGCGACGTCCCCTCGGCCGCGCACCGGACGGCCATCGAGGGGGCCGCGCTCGTCCGCGCGCTCACCGAGCCGCTTCTCGCCGCCCTGCTCAACGGCGACGCACAGCCGGAGGGGCTGGACGCGCACGCGCTCTTCGGGTGGCTCCGCGGGCTCACATTCGTCGACGACGGCCCGCGCGGACTCGTCCTCCACGACGTCGCCCGGGAGGTGATCGAGGCCGACCTCCGCTGGCGCGACGCCGAGCGCCACGCCTCGCTCCACGCGAGAGCGCGGCGGCACTACACGTCGCGGCTGCTGGCCCCTGGCACCGAGGTCGCCGTCGTGCTGGGCGACTACGTTCACCTCTACCGCGACAACCCGGTCGTGCAGCCGCTGCTCGGTCCGCTCGCCGGGGCGTGGCAGGGGGCCGACGTCCGCCCCGCCCGCCCGATGCGCCCGGCCGACGTGCCCGCGCTCGTGGCCATGGCGCAGCGCCACGAGGGCGACGCCGGCGCGCGCATCGCCGCACACTGGTTCAGCCAGCAGCCCACGGCGACCGAGGTGTTCGACGCGGCCGACGGCACACCGGCCGGCTTCCTGACCGCTCTCGCGCTGGACGAGGCGGAGCGCTCAGACCGCGCTGCGGACCCGCTCGCGGCCGCGGCGTGGGCGTCCGTCGAGGGCACGCGCCGACCGGGCGAGCGCATCCTCTTGTTCCGGTTCTGGATGGACGCCGAGGCGTACCAGGGCCTCTCGGCCGTGCAGAGCCTCATCTTCGCCCGGACGGTGCGGCACTACCTCACCACGCCGCGCCTCGCAGTGTCGCTGCTGCCCGTCGCCAACGCGGACCTGTGGGGGCCGGGGCTCGCGTTCGCCGGCCTCGCGCGGTGGCCCGAGGCCGGCGCCACCGTGGGTGAGCAGGCGTTCGCCGTGTTCGGGATGGACTGGCGCGCCGTGCCGCCCGCG
>JANPJI010000136.1:0-4534 GCA_031425425.1 Rubricoccaceae bacterium | reverse complement strand
GGCGACCGTGATCTTGCTCGCGTTGCCGGCGACGTGGTCGTTGGTGACGATGTAGCCGTCCGCCGACACGATGAACCCGGACCCGAGGCCCTGCACCTGCTGCTCGTACACCCGCGACGGGACGCCGCCGAAGAAGCCGGCGAATGGGTCGCGGACGCGCACCTGCCGCACCTCGATCACGTTGACCGACACGACGGCCGGGCTGGCCGTCTCGACCGCGACGGTGATCGCGGTCCGGCGGGTGCCGTCGATGGAGCCTTCCGCGGCGGGGGCGACGACGCCGAGCGGCGTCTGAGCGGCGGCCGGAGCGGAAACCGCCAGCGCGGAAGCCAGAAAGACGAGGAGCGGGGCGGAGCGGAGCATGGAAGTGCGACAGAGCAGGAGCGACGTACGGCCGGACAGGCCGCCGGGTTCGGCAGTGCCGCGGGCCGGCATGGCCGGGGAACGCCTGACGCCGCGGGTTTCGCCCGTTCTCATTCCGTCAGCACGACGTCGAGCCCGGCCTCGGCGGTCTGCCCGGCGTTCCGGTCGACCACGCGCAGCACGAGGCGGTAGCGCCCCGGCGGGAGGCCCGAGGCATCGAGCGACAGCGCGAGGGGCTCTCCGATGCCCTGCGACGCGGCACGAGCGGCGATCCCCTGGAACTCGGCCGAGGCAGTGGCGACGCCGCGCCGGCGGCGGCCGAGCAGACGGTCGACCGTGCGGCGAACCCCCGAGCGGGTGTCGGCCGGGACGAGGCGCACCTCGGCCGTGACGTCTGTGCGGCCGTCGCGGGCGACGAGTCCGTACGCCTCGGCATAGACGGCGACCGGGGCTGCGCGACTGAGCGTGTCGGCCACGAGCGGGACGAGGACCGTCTCGCCGCGCTGCACGCCGGCTCCGTCCCCGCCGACGATCAGCAGGTCGCTGAGCCCGAAACCGGCCGCGGCGAGCGGGGCCACGTCGAGCGTCGCGAGCGCGACGCGCGCCGGAGCCCGCGTCGCGTCGAGAACCTCGGCGCGGAGCGTCGCCGCAGCGTCCAGACGGACGAGTGCGACGCCGCTGTCGGACTGGTCCACGAACGCGCCATCCACGAACAGGCCGGCGCGGGCGTCGGGCGGGACCGGGAAGGCGGCGACGACCTCCGTCGCGCCCCCGGCGGCGCGGAAGCGCGCCGCGACGAAGGGCAGCACCGACGCGAGCGTGTCGGCGAACGCCTCGGGCAGGCGGTCCTGCAGATTGCGGCTGGCCGCCACGTAATCGTCTGCCGACGCCGCTCCCGCCGTCGCCGCGAAGGCCGAGGCGGGCGGGCTGTAGGTCCGGTAGACCCCCGCGCGGCCGGGATCGTCGAAGACGAAGCGCGTGCCGCCGTCGAGGCGGTCGTACTCCCAGACGACGTAGGCGGCGATGGCGTCGCGGGAGTAGGTCGGCTGCGCGTCGTCCTGGGTGAAGCCCGTCTCGCGGTCGGGACGGCCGTAGCGGACGTAGAGGCGCCCGCGGTCGGTGTCGGCCCCGCGGCGCGGGCGGTCCGTGAAGAGATCGGCGAGCGGGCGGCCGAAGAGGAGGTCCGCCTCGGCGACGCGGGCGATGTGCTCCACGCGGCGCTCGCTGGCGTCGGTGAGCAACCGCGGGTCCGTGCGCGCCCAGAACCGGCGCGCAAACGCCTCGGGGGCGGCACGAAAGGGTGCGAGGCTGTCGGGCGAGAGGAGGACCGTGAGGTCATCGAAGCGGGCGCGCTCGGTGGGGGAGAGGGCCGCGAGGGCGGCGGCGAACGCGCGGTCGGCGTCGTCAACGCTGCCGAGGCGCCACGCGGCGAGCCCGGCGTAGAGCGCGGCGGCACCCGGATCGGCGGTGCGAAGGGCCGCCGCGACCGAGTCGACGCGGGGCCACCGCTCCTGGGCGACGGCGAGCGCGACGGCGAGCGGGGCCGCCGCACCTGCGTCGACGCGGAGGAGAACGCCGAGGGTTCGGGTTGCCTCGCGGGCGGCGTCGCGGCCCGGCCCGGAGCGGTCCAGGAGCGGGCGCGCGGCCGTCCGCTGGCCGATGTCGAACCGGCTCCCGCGGAGGCGGACCTGGCGCTCGGCCGGCGTCGCGTCGCCGGTGGGCCGGACGCGCGGTCCGCGGTCGCGGACGAAGAGGGCCGTCGCGACGGCGTCGTCGGCGAGCGTGACGAGCGCGAGCGGGTCGGCGGGAGCGAGCGCGAGGAGTCGCTCCGCCGTGGCGACGACGCGGCGGCGGCGGAGCGGGAGCGGGAGGCGGCGCAGGCCTGCGCAGGTCCGCTCGATCGTGAGGCGGACCCGTTCGAGCCCGGCCGTGTGGCCTCCGCGGTCCTGCGCCTCTCGGACGAGCCGGTATGCCCCGAGGGTGTCGCCGGCGGCGAGGCGTTCCAGCGCCGGGCGCTCGGCCGGGTCGGTCTGTGCGAGCGCCGGGGCGGCCTGCACGAGTGCAAGCGCGAGGACGAGTCGCCGCGTCACGGCGTCGTGGCGGGCGGGCCGTCGGGCGGAGCGGCAGGCGGAGCCGGCGGGGGCGAGGCGAGGCCGTCGCCGAGCGCCTCGGCGCGGGCCTGCCGGCGCGCGATGGCGTCGGGAGTCCACGCCTTTTCGGCCGTCTCCTCGCGCGAGAGGAACCGGTAGACCGGGAACAGGAGCAGGAACGCGAGCGCGAGGAAGCCGACGAAGGTGCCGACGATGACGAGGTAGATCTGGGAGTCCATCGGGCGGGCGGCGCGCGGAAAGGTCAAGAACCCGGCACGGCGGGCGCGGTTCGGAGAGGTATGCAGGAGCGCAGGCGAGGATGGGATCCTGCGTTCGTGCGCTCCTGCGTTCCGTCGCTCCTGCCTTTCCCACGTCCATGATCGTCCTCGTCCTCAACGCCGGCTCGTCGTCGCTCAAGATGGACCTGCTCGACGCCGACACGCGCGCGACGGTCGCGAGCGGGCAGGTGGAGCGCATCGGGGCCGTGTCCAGCCTGATCTCGTTCCGCGTCGGCGAGGCGACGGTGCCGCGCGAGACGCTGGCCGCGCCGGACCACACGGCGGCGCTCGACGCGCTCCTCGCGCGCCTCCGCGACGCGCGTACGGCAGAGGGCGGCGCGCTCCCGGCGGTCGAGGCCGTCGGGCACCGGGTCGTCCACGGCGGCGAGCGCTTCGCCGAGTCCGCCCTCGTCGACGCCGAAGTGGTCGAGGCCATCCGCGACGCCTTCGAGCTGGCCCCGCTCCACAACCCGGCCAACCTCAGCGGCATCGTCGCGGCGCAGCGGCTGTTCCCGGACGTGCCGCAGGTCGCCGTGTTCGACACGGCGTTCCACCAGACGCTCCCGCCCGAGGCGTTCCTCTACGCGCTCCCGAACCGCCTCTACCGGCGGCACCGCATCCGGCGGTACGGCTTCCACGGGACGAGCCACCAGTACGTCAGCCGGCGCCTCGCCGAGCTGGCCGGTCTCGATCCCAACGCCGCGCGCGTGGTCACGCTCCACCTCGGCAACGGCTGCTCCGCGTGCGCCGTCCGCGGCGGGCGGTCCGTGGACACGAGCATGGGCATGACGCCGCTCGACGGGCTCGTGATGGGGACGCGCTCGGGCGAGATCGACCCGAGCATCGTCTTCGACATCGTGGCCAAGGAGGAGATGACGCTCGCGGAGGTCCAGACGATGCTCAACCGCTACTCGGGCCTGCTCGGCCTGAGCGGCTACGCGGCCGACATGCGCGACCTCCTCGCCGAGGCGGACGCCGGCGACGCGCGCTGCCGGCAGGCCGTCGAGGTGTTCTGCTACCGCGTCAAGAGCTACCTCGGGCGCTACATGGCCGTCCTCGGCGGGCTCGACGGGGTCGCGTTCACGGCCGGGGTCGGGACGTTCGCCGCGCCGATCCGGGCGAAGGTGCTGGAGGGCCTCGACGACCTCGGCATCACGCTCGACGTCGCGGCCAACGACGCGGCGAACGGGACCGAGGCGCGCATCACGACGGCCGGCAGCCGCGTCCCGGTGTGGGTCGTCCCGACCAACGAGGAGTTGGTGATCGCGCTCGACACGCAGCGCCTTGCCCGCGGCGCCCACGCCTCGCCGTTCGCCTGAGCGGCTGTGCAGCCGGGCCGTAGCTTCCCGGAAGCGCTTCTCCTCCCCCGCATGGCCGACTCCGCACCGTTCCGTATCGCCTCCGGGCAGGGCTTCTGGGGTGACCTCGCCCGCGCCCCCATCGACCAGGCCAGAAACGGCCCCATCGACGTGCTCGTGATGGACTACCTCGCCGAGGTGACCATGTCCATCCTCCAGAAGCAGAAGCTCCGCGACGCCTCGCTGGGCTACGCCCGCGACTTCGTGGACGTCGTGACCGAGCTCGCGCCCGACATCGTCGAGAAGCGCTTCAAGGTGATCTCCAACGCCGGCGGCGTCAACCCCGTCGCCTGCGCCGAGGCCATCGCGGCGGGCGCGCGGAAGCGGGGCGTGACGGGCCTGAAAATTGCCGTCGTCACCGGGGACGACCTCCTGCCGCGCCTCGACGACCTCCTCGCCGGAGGCGCCGAACTGAAGCACATGGAGACCGGCGAGGGGCTCGCCG
>JANPJI010000135.1:0-3079 GCA_031425425.1 Rubricoccaceae bacterium | reverse complement strand
GTCTGCTGGTGCGTCCACGCGACGCGGACCGGGACGCGCGGGGCGTAGCCGGGGTCGGTGCTCTCGCCCTGCCGCAGCCGCCCGGCCTCGACGCTGAGCGACCCCGAGTATGCGTAGAGCCGGTTGTAGCGGACGGCGCTGCGCGCGAGAAAGGAGCCCTCGGTCCCGATCTTGCCCGACACCTGCGCGTCGAAGTAGTCCGAAACGGCCCAGTACCAGCCGACGTTGTCGAGGAAGAGGCCGTAGCCGGTCTCGCGGCCGTAGCGGAACGGCAGCGGCCCCGAGCGGCGGCCCTCGGCGGCAGGGAAGTACCCGAACGGGAGCACGAGCGGCACCGCCAGACCGAGCAGCCGCAGCCGCACCGGACCCGTGTACACGCGCCGGCCGTCGACGATCTTGAGCCGGCCCGCTTCGAGCGCGTAGTGCGGGTGGTCCAACTCGCACGTCGTGTAGGCCGCGTCCTGGGCGTAGATGACGTGGATGTCGGCCTGCTTGATGATGCCGCCGAGGAGGAAGCCGTCCTGGATCGCCGTCCGCGCGCCCGTCACGCGCCCACGACGTGTGGTCAAGTTATACGTGAAGAGACGGCCCGTAAACGACTCCTCGCCATCGGTGAAGGCGGGCACGCCGACGTCGCCGGAGTCGGACTGGGCAGGTTCGGCGCGGAGGCTCTGTGCGCGGGAGCCGTACTGGAGCAGGGCCGCGGTGACCGTCGCCGTCTGGTACTTCGCCTCGGCCGCCCCGTAGAGCGTCACCACGTCGTCGGCCGTGGAGTCGGGGGCCGCGGCACCACGCGGCGCGAGGGCGATGCGGACCGAGTCGCGGGCCGTGTACGTCACCGGCTCGTCGAGGCCGCCCTCGGCGGGCGGCGCGAGCGGCACGCCCGCGACGACCGGGCGCGTCGTGTCGGCCGGGGCCGCCTGCGCCGCGGCCCGCGCGGTGTCTGCCGGGACCTCCTGTGCCCGTACCGACGCGCAGGAAGCGAACAGGACGAGCAGGGCGAGGGCGCGAGACATCCGGCGGGGTGGGGGACGGGCGAAGGTATCGCCGGGTCCGGGGCACTCCCGGTCACGGCGTCCTACGCCGCGCGGTCCTCGGCGTGCTCGAAAGCGAGGCGCGCCGCGCCCAGCAGCGCGACGTCGTTGCCCCGCGTCTCGCGGACGATCTCGACGCCCTCTCGCATCGCCGGCATCACGGCCTTCAGGAGCGAAGCCCGGGCCGGGCCGAGCAGGAACTCGTCCGCCGCCGAGACGCCCCCGCCCACGACGACCTTGCGGATGTCGAGGACGTTCACGACCGAGCCCATCGCGACGCCGAGCTTGTGGCCGGCCCACGCGAGGACCTCGCGTGCGGCGGCGTCCCCGGCGGCGGCGGCCGTGTGGAGGTGGTGCGGCGTGAGGTCGGCGAGGTCTGCACCGGCCGTTTCGTGCAGCGTCGTCTCGCGGGCGAGAAGCTGGTAGCGGGCGTGGCGCGAGAGGAACCGCTGGCCGAGGTATGCCTCGGCGGCCCCTGCCACGCCGGCGCGCGAGTACGGCCCCTCGTAGTCCACCGAGACATGCCCGAACTCGCCGGCCGCGCCCGTCACGCCGCGGAACAGCCGGCCGTCGACGAGGATCGCCCCGCCGACGCCGGTCCCGAGCGTGACCATGACGAACGTGCCGAAGGCCTTGCCGGCCCCGTAGAACGCCGACCCCAGCCCGGCCACGTTGGCGTCGTTCTCGACGAGGACCGGTCCGTCGAGGCGGAGCGCGTCGGGGTTCAGGCGCCGCGCGAGCGCCTCGGGGACGTGGACCTCGTCCCAGCCGGGCAGGTTGGGCGGCTGGCGGACGGTCGTCCGGTCGAGCGAGATCGCTCCGGGCGCGCCGATGCCGATGCCGGCGAGAGTCGCGCCCTCGGGCAGCGCCTGGGCGACGCGACGGATGCCCTCGGCGATGCGGTCCAGCACGCGGTGCTTGCCCGCCTCGGCCTCGGTCGGGACCGACGCGCGGCGGACGGCCCCGAGCGTCTGCTCGACGAGCGCCACCTTGAGGTTGGTCCCCCCGAGGTCCACGCCGATGGCGTAGACGCCCCCGGCGCCCAGGGGCAGGTCGGATGTCAGGTCGGGCATCGACTACGGCGTCTCGTCGGCCACAGGGGCGACGCTCCAGAGGTCGGTCGCGTCGTCGGTGAGGACGCGGTAGACGGTCTCGCCGGGGCGGCGCATGCCGTACTGCTCGCGGGCGACCTCCTCGGCCGTCGCGGCGTCGAGGCCGCGCGTGATGCGGGCCTGCGTCGCGGCGTTGTCGGCCGCCATCGCCTCGTTCTCCGTCGTCAGGCGGCCCAGCTCGCGCGCGTAGCCTGCGCGGCGCAGCAGGCTGTGGCTGTCGAAGAAGGCCACCCACAGCACGAGCGCACCGGTGCCGACGAGCACGAGGCGGGAGCGGAAACGTGAGGTCACGGGAGAGGGCGACGGGGGGACGGGGGACACGTGCCGGCGGGAAGCTACGGGCGGCGCAGGAGATACGCGCACCGCCCTTCTTGCCCGTGCTCCGGCTCCCTAGAAGCGGAATGCGTCCATGCCGGGGTAGATCGCCGCGGCCCCGAGCAGCTCCTCGATGCGGAGAAGTTGGTTGTACTTCGCGAGGCGGTCGCTGCGCGAGGCCGAGCCCGTCTTGATCTGTCCCGAGCCGACGGCCACGGCGAGGTCTGCGATGGTCGTGTCCTCGGTCTCGCCCGAGCGGTGGCTCATCACCGAGGCGTAGCCGAAGCGGTGCGCCAGCTCGACCGCTTCGAGCGTCTCGGTGAGCGTCCCGATCTGGTTCGGCTTGATGAGGATGGCGTTGGCGACGCTCTCGTCGATGCCGCGCTGGAGGCGCGTCGTGTTGGTCACGAAGAGGTCGTCGCCGACGAGCTGGATCTTGCCGCCCAGTTTGTCGGTGAGCAGCTTCCAGCCTTCCAGGTCGTCCTCGGCCATGCCGTCTTCGATGGTGACGATGGGGAACTTGTCGACGAGGCCGGAGAGGAATTGGGCATTGCCTTCCGAGGAGAGCGACTTGCCCTCGCCCACCATCTCGTATTTGCCGGCCTTGAAGTACTCGGT